>JAFGFR010000211.1 GCA_016930955.1 Victivallales bacterium
AGCAGTTCAGGCAAAGCGGGGTGATGCACATCTTCGCCATATCCGGTCTGCACGTCGGGATGCTTGCCATGACGCTCTATCTGGTTTTCTGCTGGGTGCCCTTCAGGGTCAGGCATGCGCTGGTGCCTTGTTTTTTGCTGCTCTATGTTTTGAGCACCGGGATGCAGTCGTCCGCGTTGCGGGCGTTTCTGATGATAGGCATCTGGTCTTTTCACCGATCGAGCCTCCGGTCGGTGTCGGCGTTGAACGCGGTGTTCCTTGCCGCGGTGCTGGTGTTGCTTTTCAATCCCTCGAGCTATCTGGGCGCGGGTTTCCAGTATTCTTTCACTGTGGCGGGTTTTCTGGTGCTTTCTTGGAAGTCTTTGGACGGCTGGGTCAGGTGTCTGAACGAGAGACGGATGTGGATACCCGAACTTCCCGGGGTGTTCGGGTATCATTCGACGAGGCTGCGGGACAACGCGCTGAAGTCGCTGGCTGTCAGTCTTGTTGCGTGGCTTGCTGGGACGGGTCTGAATCTTCTGCACCGCAATCTCTTCATCCCCGGCGCAGTGCTTGCGAACTTCGCGATACTGCCTTTTGTCTGGCTGTTGTTTCCGGTTGCGGGACTGAATATCCTTCTGCTCCCGCTCGGGTATCGTTTTGGGGCCGGGCATGTCCTTGAGCTGCTGCTTAGGCTGATAGACGGTTTGAGTGCTTTGGGCGCGGAGCATGGCGGGGGTCGGTATCTCGTGCCGCCGCCGCCGTGGGCGCTTGTGGTATTCTTCGTGTGCCTGCTGGTTTTTGTCACCGCCTCGTCCAGGCGTGCCTTCATGTCCTCGGGCGTGCTGTTGTTCATCATGCTGGCTTACTGGCATTTTGTTTCCGACATGGCATCAGGGAAAGGTGAGATAGTGATGTTCCATGGGGACGAGAGCCAGGTCCCGTCGTTTGTGTGCATCCCTCCGGGCAGACGGGGTGTTTCGGTGGTGAACGTCGGTTCGCCGGGCAGGGCACGGAGCATATTGGCCTATCTTGGCGCGAAGGGAGCGAATTCGGTGGACATGCTGTATTTCACCGGGGCATCGAAGGATGTCTGCAACGGGTCTTGGCTGATGTTCTCGGGGGTGAGAGTGAGTCGTGCGGTGTTCCCGTTGGGATACAGCAGAAGCCGTTATGCGAAACTTGCCTTCAAATCAGCTGTCCGGGATGGAGTGGACATAGGCTGGCAGCGATCCAGACAGGATGGCAGTATTGAAAAATCTGTTTATTCAGACGCAGTTTTCCGTACGGCAGGCAACACTGGTGGATTTTACTTCTCGGCCTTCAATCCGACTGCGATTTTCAGCGCTTCGGTCGCCGAAGATGTCAACGGCGAGAAGCTGGTCGAGACGACATCCCCGGAAGGGAAAAAACTTTTCCGGTTGACGAACACCAACACCGAAGACATGATTTACTGTCTTGAGCCTACATCTGGGCGGTTTTCAATCCTTCAAACAGAATTTGTGCCACTTCGGCCGGTTCGACCCTGAAAAACGCCCCTTTGCCCTCGAAGAATCCGTGGGTCTCAATCATATGGATATTCAGGTCGGTCCAGACAAGCTGCTTTCCGATGTCCATGCGTTCGGCGATGGTGATGCGTTTTCCATAGGCACCTTGATGCGGCCACGGACATACAAGGCTGCCCTTGAAGTCTTCACTTTTGACGCGCAGTTTCCCTGGCTCGGCTTCGATCCAGCCGCCAAGGCGGGGTATGGCCAGTTCCGTCAGTTCCCGCATCCTCGCGGCAACCCGAGCGGCAGTCAGCCCGAGTTTTTCCAGTCGGGAGCAGTCATCATCGACGACTTCCGCGGGATGCCGTGTATCGGTTCCCATGAACCCCCCGGCGACCAGTTTGGTCGAGCGAAGAATTTCTTCGAGTTTTTTTTCTTGTGGCGACTGTTTCATTTGGCATTCTCTGATTTACGCGAATTTATCGAAATAGATTTTATCTTCTGGCATCCCCAGCGCGACAAAGACTTTGATCGCGGCATCGATCATGCCGGGGCTGCCGCACAGGTAGCCTTCGTAGCCGTCCAGGCTGTCAAATTGCCGCTGGACCGCCTCGGTCACCAGGCCCGTTTCACCGTCCCAGCTTTCGTCATCTTCTGGACTAGCCACGACCGGGGTAAAATCGAATCCCTCCAGGGCATCCTCGAAGGCTTCCATTTCGTCCGCCATGCAGAGGTCTTTGACTGCATTGCCGCCGAAGAAGTATTTGATCTGTCGGTTGATATGATTGTTCTGCATGTGATGCAGTATCGACACAAACGGCGCCATGCCGCTACCGCCGGCAACGAACACCATCGGCGCATCCGTGTCACTCAAGTGGAAATCGCCGTAGGGTCCGTTCATTCGGACGGGGTCGCCCTCTTTGAGGAAGTCAAAGCACCAGGTCGTGCAGATACCGTTGGGCACGCGGCGAATGATCAAGTCGACAATATTGTCGGCACTCGGGTCGGAGGCAATCGAGTAGGCCCGATAAACCTCCTCGCTGTTGTCTTGGTATTGGGGGCACAGCAGCTGGAGGTACTGGCCGGCGGTGAATTTGATGACTGGCGGATCCTTGAGATCAAAACGAAACCGCTTCATGTCATACGTCAAGTCCTTGATCTCGGCACAGACTGCATGAAACTCTTTGACATTGAACAATTCATCGGGAATTTCGATCGCGATATTGTTGCGCACTTTGACCTGACAAGACAGGCGGATATTGTCGGCTTGTTCTTTTTTGGTCAAAAACGGGGTTTCGGTTGCCAGTACGGGCCCGGCACCATCAATCACCTTGACCTTGCAGACACCGCAGGTCCCGCGTCCACCGCAGGCACTGGGAATAAATATCTTTTCCTCCCGCAGAACCGTCAGCAACGATTCCCCGCCCTGGACGTTCAGTTCTTTTTCATCGTTGACGATGATTTTACAGGGGCCGTAGTTGACGACGTATTTTTCACAGAACACCAAAATGGCAGCCAATGCAGCGCCGATTGAACTGATAATTAATATGATAAATGCAAACTCTAGAATCGCCTGGAACATCAGTTCAACACCCCTGTAAACCCGATAAATGCCAGAGCCATCAATCCAGCGATGATCAGAGTGATGCCGGGCCCGCGCAGTCCTTCCGGGATGCGGGATTCGTTAAGCCGTTGACGGATGCCGGCCATCGCAATGATAGCCAGGAACCAGCCGACACCGGCACCGAAACCCCAGCCGATGGTGACAATGAACGAGTATTCGCGGATCACCATAAACAGCGACGCACCCAGAATCGCGCAGTTGACCGTAATCAACGGCAGGAAGATACCGAGGCTCTGATAGAGCTTGGGTGAGTAGCGGTCAATGACCATCTCAACGAACTGCACGAACGCGGCGATGATGATAATGAACAGGATAAAGCGGAAGAACTCCAGTTCCAGCGGCACCAGCACATAACGATAAGCCAGCCAGTTAAGCAGCGTCGTACAGGTCATCACGAAGATGACCGCCCCCCCGAGTCCGGATGCGGTTTTGACCTCGCGCGAGACGCTGGTGAACGGGCACATGCCCAAAAATGTGGTCAGCAGGATATTTTGTGTAAAAATGGCCGCGAAGCAGGTAACCATCGCCAGCCAGACTTCTGCGCCGACAGCGTTCATGATTTCGTTTCCCTCATTTTGATCGAGCGGCACAGCCAGATGATGGACGCCAGCGCGAAAAACGCACCCGGCGGCATGACCATGATGATCCAGTTGTCCCAATATGCCGTTGAAAAGTACGGCATATTATAGCCAAGCAGACTCCCCATGCCGAATAATTCACGGAAAACTGAAATAGCCAGCAGGACAAATGAATAACCCATCCCGCTGAAGAGCCCGTCAATGAACGCCGGCCGCATGGGATTGGCGCCAGCGAATGCCTCACAGCGACCCATGATGATGCAATTGGTGATGATAAGACCGACAAAGGGGCCGAGATTACGGCTCATCTGAGGCCAGTAAGCCTTGAGCATCAAATCGACGATTATCACATAAAAGGCTATGACCAGCGTTTGGACCATCATGCGGATATTTTTGGGTGTCCAGTCTCGCAAAAGCGAGACCGTCATGCAACTCATGGCCGTCACCAGCGTCAGCGACACACACATCACCAGCGTATTGAGTACGACATTGGTTACCGCCAGCGTGCTGCAGATGCCCAATACCTGACGGAAAATGGGGTTGTCACGCCAGAGGCCGTCCAGCATAATTTGCCTTGTGGGTTTGGCAGGGCTCATGGCGTGATCTCCTTAGCCTGCATCGCATCCAGCCATGCCCGAATATCCCGGTTCATCAGTGCCTCTAGGCGAATGCTGGTCTGTGTTGCGCCGGTGACGGCGTGGACTTTATTGTCATCAAGTGTCCGAGCCGCCGGCACGATGCCGATGGGTTCGTCGCTGTACTCAATTTTTTTATCGATAAATTGCCGGCGAAATTCATCCTCGTCAATCCGTGCGCCCAGGCCGGGGGTTTCCTTCTGCTCGTAGAAGGCTACTCCTCTAATGGTTTGGCAGTCGGCGGCAATTCCGATGATGCCCCGGATCTTATCCCAAAAGCCCTGTCCTTCAAATGGGACGGCATAGCCGGCAAGCTGACCGTCTTTTTTATAGCGATACGCGCCGATGCGGTCGTCCTTTTCAAATCGTTCAGTGAAGATATCATGGATCTGCCGGTTGTCCTGATATTGGATTTCCGGGAAGGCCTGCACCACGGCCCGTTCGAAACCAAGCTGTTCGTTGACTTCGACCCGATGACGCGTAAGCTGTGCCAGCCCGATCAGTATCGAACTGAAGAATGCCGTGATCACAAACATATAGATGATCGGATAGTATGGCTTGTCTTTCATGCGGACACCTCTTTGGGTTTATGCCTGTCCTTAAACGCATTGATGCCATAATCAATGATCGGCGCGAACATATTGCCCAGAAGAATCGAGAACATCAACCCTCCGTTAAAGATCGAAAAATTACGAATGACCATGGTAGCGGCAGCAATGAGAATGCCGTAAAAAATCCTTCCCGGCTCCGTCCGTGGAGAACTTACCGGGTCGGTAGCCATAAAGAACGCCCCGAACAAAAATCCACCGCCTAAAACGGCCGGCCAGGCACCGGGAACCGGCTTGATGCCACACCAGAACAACACTTGGTTCAACGCAGCATAGGTGATTATGACGGAAAGGATCGTCGTACGGCTGGCAGTTTTTGTCCAGTATAGATAAACCCCGCCGATCAAGATGAGAACCACGCTGGTAACACCCATGGTCCCACTGAGGCGCCCCAGGGTCAACGCATTGAAAAGCGTTGATTTGTCAACCTGAATCGTTTCGTAATCGGCAATTTCAAAAGGAATTTCAGCTGAATACACTGTCTTTTCGGCATCGGGGTCTAATGTCAGATTGCCCGATTTGAGACGGGCCATTGGTGTGGCTCCGGTCGTAACTATTGATCCATCCGCGCGGGTCGCAGTCGTCCACTGCGTCAAAGCGCCCATGGGGCCTTCTGCGGCGGGAAGCCATATCCCGGTCAAAGCAACCGGGAAGCAGACATAGACAAAACAGCGCCCTGCCAGTGCAGGGTTGAAAATATTCCGCCCGAAGCCGCCAAATACTTCTTTGGAAAAGATGACGGCGAATCCCATTCCGACCGCCAGCACATGCCAGCCCACACCGGGCGGCATCACCAGCGCAAACAGCACGGCTGTCACCAGGACCGCTTCCGAGACCGGTTCTTTCCGGCGGCGGCAAAAAAACCATTCGAGCAAGAAACCCCAGAGACAGCAAAAAACAATCATCGCCAGAGAACGCCATCCGAAATAATAGACCGACCCAAACACGCAGGGCATCAAAGCAAGCAATACCTTCCTCATCGCCGGCTGTCGCCGCATGAGGGATTGTTTCTCTTGTGAGCCAGTTTCGAAACTACACGTGGCCGCGCGGCCTGCCATTTTGGATGCGAGGCCACGCCGATGCGGAAGTGGGCATGCCTGCCTGGTCTGCCCCGACCGATCCGGCGTGGCATTCGCGCCAAAAGAGCTTGCCGCCCAAAGGGTTGAGGCGGAGGCACAGCATACGCCACGGCGAAATGGCCAGCACAGACAGCTTAAAGTATGCACCAGCCATTTCGCCGCACCGCCTGCCGCGCCTGCGCTCCCAATGCGGTTCACGCGGAGTTTTGAAACTGGCTCTTGTGCCATCTTTTAGAATCCCTTCAAATTATCAGCATCAACACATATAAGACAAAAATAAACCATGAACCTAAATATTAGCACTGTCATCTGGCCATGGCGGGGCGACATGGCCCTACAACCCCGAATTGTGCCTGCCACGGCATAGCCTTGGCGAAGCCTGGAACCGTGTTGTGATTGCATCCACGGGTAGTTTTGAGATTTGCCACTACACAATGCCTAAAGTTCTGTGCCTGTCAAGAATATTGTCGGCCAATTCATCCAGAGCTGAATAAGTCTCCTCGGAAGGCATCCCTTTGGCCAACACCGGCTCGAATGCCTCGCATTTCAGGTTCCCCATGACTGCGGTCAATTGTTCGATCATTTTGCTGCCCCAGCCGTAGGAGCCGATAATGCCGACGAATTTGGTTTTTGGTCTGAGGGCATTGACCAGTGCGGCACAATAGATTGCCGATGGATGGGCTCCGACCAGAACCGTAGGGGAACCTAGGACGACAGTCGCCGCGTCGACCAATTCGATCACGATCTCTCCGATGTCGGCCACAGTCAGATTGAACAGCTTGACACCGACGCCACGGCTCATCAACGCCTCCACGAGATACTCTGCCATCTTGCGGGTACTGTCATGCATGGAGACGTAAGGGATGACGACCATGTTGCTGACCTTATCTTCGTTGATCCAGTCTTTGTATGCATCCACGATCAGCGCCGGGCGACTATAAACCGGACCATGGCTTGGCGCGATCATCTGGATATCCAGATCTTCAAGTTTTTTCAGATTGCCACGGATTGAACCGCGGAACGGCATCATGATCTCTCCATAGTAGCGTCTAGCCGCTTCGAGCACGCGATGTTCGTCATCGACATACAGATTGCTGGCTGCCTGGTGCGAGCCGAAAAAGTCGCAGGAGAATAGAATATTGTCTTCCGGCAGCCACGTGCTCATCGTTTCCGGCCAGTGCACCCACGGGGTATAGATGAATTGCAGCGTTTTGTCTCCCAACGACAAGGTTTCACCGTCCTGAACCTCGATGAAACGATCCTCTCCGATATGCAGATGGTCCATCAACATTGATTTGCATTTGGGATTCGTGACGATCTTAGCGCCCGGGTACACCCGCAGCATGTCCTGAAGACTGCCGGAATGATCCTGTTCGGCGTGATGACTGATGATGTAGTCGATCTTGTCAGCGCCAGCCTTGACAAGATGATCGATCAGCATCTCGACCTTGGTCGGGTCGACAGTGTCCAGCAATGCACTTTTCTCACTGCCCTTGATGAAGTAGGCATTATAGCTGGTGCCATCCGGCAGCGGAATCAGTTCGTCAAACAGACGCCGATCCCAATCCTGAACGCCGACTTCATAAACATTCTTAACAAGTGTTCTCATAATTTCACCTCGGAGCCAGTTTCAATTGGCTCCATAAATTGCCTCTACTGCTTACCATGAGTCTGAGCAGCCGCCTTCCTGCGGTATAGCTCGATGCTCATGTCAACCTCGCGTCTTACATGGGGATATTGTATCCCGCTCGAGGCATCCAGCAGAAGCTTTATCGCCTCGTCGTACTGTTCCTTCACGGCAAGCATTTCCGCTTGTACCCTGACCTTCCGGTAGTTTTCCATCATAGCTTCCTGCAACTCCTTCTCCTGTGTGAGCTGAACTATCTTCTGCTCCAGCCCCGACTCGGCGGGAAGACCCTTGCTCTTGAGCTTGGCCTGTTTGTATAATTCGATCATTGACTCGTATTCTCCAGGATGATCGGCCATGAAACATTCAGCCTTCTTTATCGCTTTTAACGAAGAATCCTTCTTGTGGTGATCCTGGATGAGCAAGGCCGCCACCCCTGCTATTGCGAGAAGCAACAGATAAATGAAGATGCTCGAGGTCGCGCTTCCGGAAGATTTGGAGACAGCGACTGGCAAGGGCACTTTCGGCGAAGGCGAAGCGCGGCGACGCCCCTTGTTCACGGTCAGTGCCTTCTGCCTCTTCCTCGGCTTGCGCTTCGGGTCAATGGCCCGAAGCGCAGCTTGTGCATCCTCGATGAACCCCTGCCATGAGTCATATCGATCGGCAGGTGTCTTGCCCATCATCTTGCGCATTATCTCCACAGTCGCTTTTGTGACCTCTGCTGTGGGGTTGCGGGAAAGAGGCTCGGGGAAGGGCTCAGTGGTATGCATCTCAATGATCTCGACGACATCCGGCGCATCGAAGGGAGGCACCCCGACAACGAGGTTGTAGAGTGTCGCGCCAAGGGAATAGAGGTCGCTGCTCCAGCTAAGTCTTGCCGCCACTGTCTGCTCGGGGCTCATATAGAAGGGGGAGCCGAGAATATGATCCTCGCCGCCGGAGCTTTCGCCAATATACTGGGCAATGCCCATGTCCATCAAAAAGATTTCGCCGCTCTTGTCCAGCATCAGATTGCCCGGCTTGATGTCCTTGTGGAGAAGCCCGTAAGACTCCCAAGCGTAGCTCAGCGCATGCCCGATCTTTATACCGATGAGCAGTGCCTCGTTCTCCGGGATAAAGAACTTCCTCGACAGCACGTGCTCGAGGTCCTCGCCTTCGACATAGGCAGTGGCGAGATAGTAGGTCCCCTCGTGCTCGCCGGCATCTATGGCAGGTATTATATTGGGATGGTTGAGCCTTCCGGAGACCTGTGCCTCATTGAGGAACTGCTCGACCGAGGCCTTGTTGGAGGTCAAGGATTTAAGCAGCACCTTGAGCGCGACAAGCCTTTCCATGGAAATCTGCCTGGCTAGATATACGTTCCCCATCCCCCCCCTGCCGATGATGCGAATGATCTCGAACCCGCCCATGATCGTTCCTTGCGGAAGGTCTTTCTCCGGCAGCGAGACAGTCCCGTTGCAATGCGGACAGGCAACTATTTCAGAATCGCCTTCATCGCTCTCGAACACCTTGTGGCAGTGCGGACAGTCATATGATCTCATAAAAAAACCTCGGCACCATGCCGGTCCTATTTCAACAGTGTCGCTTGATTCCCTGGAGAACCAAGCTAAATTTTCACCCGGTCAATCTATACCGGATAACGCCTCCGGTCAAACTTGAAAACGGCTATGTCAGCTTAAAAATCGGGAAAACAATGACTCGGAGAGAAGTCAACGAATACCTTGAGCAGTATTTCCTTGAAGTGATAGACAACAGGCATCTTTCGAGGTCTGATGTAATTGTCAGGGGGCTTTTGTTCGCGATGTCCCGTGTATATAGGCGTGCTGTGCAGTTCAGGCACTGGGTGTACGACAAGCGGATATTCAGGAACAAGGCTCTAGGCTGTCTGGTGGTCAGCATAGGAAACCTGACGTGCGGCGGCACGGGGAAGACGCCTGTGGTGGAGGTTTTCGCGAAAACCCTTAGCCAAAAGGGCAGGAAGGTTGCAGTTTTGAGCCGCGGATACCGCAGCCGTGACAGGAGCATGCTGGAGAAGTTGAAGGAAAGATTGTTCTCTAAACGACATGCAGTCCCTCCGCGTGTCGTATCCGACGGCGAGAATCTGCTTCTCGACTCTTCTTCAGCCGGGGACGAGCCATACATGCTCGCATCGAATCTCAAGAACGTGGTTGTTTTGGTTGACAAGGACCGAGTGAAGTCCGGGCTTTTCGCGATATCCGAATTCTCCGCCGACACTCTGATCCTTGACGACGGCTTCCAGTATCTGGACCTGAAGCCCCGTCTTAACATAGTATTGGTGGACTCCACTCAGCCATTCCACAACCACCATGTTCTGCCCCGCGGGCTTCTGAGGGAGCCGATAAAGAACATCAGACGTGCAGACTACATATTCCTGACCAAGTCCCGGGGCGGCAAACACCTGAGGCACATAAAAAGCTTCCTCCGAAGGCATAACCGACGTGCTGAGATAATCGAATGCCGACATGAGCCGAAGTACCTTGAGGACGTGTACGACAAGAACAACCGCAAAGGGCTGGAGCTTCTTGAAGGTGCCCGCATAGCGGCCTTGAGCGGGATAGCCAATCCCCAGAGTTTCGAGGACTTCCTCGATGATCTCGGTGCCGAGATCGTCTACAAGGAGAGGTTCATGGACCATCACCGCTACAGGCAGCAGGAGCTGATTGACTTTGTCGTGGAGGCCAAGAGGGTGAAGGCGGACCTGATCGTGACCACGGAAAAGGATGCAGTGCGTTTCCCGAGGCTCGACAGGAGGGATATCCCAATATTCTTCATGCGTGTTGAGATAGGCATAATCAGTGGGCAAGAGAACTTCGACCAGTGCATATCGAGGATATGTTTCGTATGATTCCTGAGGCCTGCCGGCAGAATATGAATGAGATTTGTTATAGGGAGCGACGATGAAGACGGTAAGGGAGTTTTTCAAGATCGAGCAGCGGGGCAGCAGCATCAGAACGGAGGTGTTCGCCGGAGTGACGACATTCATGACGATGTCGTATATAATATTTCTGCAGCCGCTGATCCTTTCCGGGGCTCTTTCCGGCACATCCACCGGGATGCCCGCGGATGCCCTTATATCCGGGGTCTGTGTGGCCGCGGCATTCGGCTCGATACTGATGGGCCTTCTCGCCAACTACCCGATAGCGCTTGCGCCGGGAATGGGGGAGAATTTCTTTTTTGTCGCCGTGATTTCCTCTTGCGTCGCGCTGGGCATATCCGAGCCGGAAACAGCATGGCAGACAGCCTTGGGCGTGGTTTTCATCTCGGGAGCGATCTTCCTTGTCCTTTCAGTTTTGAACATACGTGAGCTGCTCCTGGTCTCGATCAGCCAGAGCATGAAGCACGCCATGGCCGCTGGCATAGGGTTGTTCATCGCGCTGATAGGCTTCAAGAACGGCGGCCTGATACATACGGTCCACGGAAACTACATTTTGAACACTGAAGGGCTGTACAGCGCCGCCTCGCTGATCTTTTTCACCGGACTAATCGTAACGGCTTCGCTTCATGTGCTCAAGGTCAGAGGATCGGTGCTGTGGGGCATCCTCTGCGGGGCAGCTATGGCATTTCTTCTCGGTCAGGTAAAGTTCGAGGGGATAGTCGGGAAACCGGCGGGAATGGGTGAGCTATTCGCAGGCATGGATTTGGTGAATGTATTCTCCAACATCCACAAACTGCTGCCGTTCATCATCATATTCACGTTCATGGATGTGTTTGACACTTTGGGCACTCTTGTCGGGGTGGCGACCCAATCCGGGCTGATGAAGGGCAACAATCTGCCGAACTCGAGGAAAGCCTTCGCGGCGGACTCCATCGCGACGATGTTCGGGGTGTTCTGCGGCCAGAGCACTGTCACGAGTTACATCGAGAGCTCCACGGGAGTCGAGTACGGCGGGAGAACCGGATTGGCCGCAGTCACCTCAGGGTTTTGCTTCGTGATCGCAGTGTTCTTCACCCCTCTGATCGCGATGACAGGAAACTATCCGGGAGGCGTCAACCCGATAACCGCTCCGGCTCTGGTGATCGTGGGAGCCATAATGATGCGCAGTGTAACGGAAATAGACTGGAAGGATTTCAGCGAGGCAGTGCCGTCTTTTATGATAATTGCAGGTATCTCCTTCACCTTCAGCATATCCGACGGCCTGATGCTGGGGTTTGTGGCGTACCCGGCAATAAAACTCTTCGGGGGAAAGGCAAGGCAGATAGGCTGGCTGAACTACCTTATCGGAGGAACCCTGCTTTTCTACTTGCTTTGCGTCAAAACAGGCATTTTCGGGACATGGCTCTCAAATTGAACCTGCCATACATCTCAGGATCAACTTCAAGACTAACCGTTCACGTCAGGACAGCAAAAACACTGGAAAATCTGCTCTTCCATGCAACCACACTTGATTTCCAACTCTAGACCTGTATAATCCGACTTGCTGAGGAGCCAATAAACTTATCATTATAACAGAACGAGATGAACCCTGATGGAAGAAATGCAGAACACGCTCAAGAGGGAGACGGGATTGTCGGGAATCGCACTGCACACCGGTGTCAGGGCAAACTTGACCTTGCGGCCTGCGGAAAAGGACAGGGGCATAGTCTTTCGAAGAGTTGACCTTCCCGGGAAGCCCTCGGTCAAGGCTTTGGCGCAAAACGTGGTGGATATAAGGCGTGGGACGACGATCGCGAGCGGGGATGCGACGGTTTGCACGGTAGAGCATGTCCTGGCGACTCTGAACGCCTGCGGCATAGACAACGCCCTTGTGGATATGGACGGTCCGGAGCCGCCGATCGCCGACGGCAGCGCTCTGCCTTATCTTGACATCGTCAGCGATGCCGGAGTGGCGGAGCAGGATGCTGCCGCAAGGAGCTGGACACCGGGAACGGTAATGGCGTTCGAGGATAACGGCTCCATCTCGGTGGTGATCCCCAATGATGGAGGATTGAAAATATCCTGCATGGTGGAGTATCCATCATACGCGCTGGGGACACAGTACTACTCCGCCTTGATATCCTTCGAGGAGTTTGCCGCCAACCTGGCTCCGGCCAGGACTCTGGTAGAGTTCCGCGACCTCGAGAAGCTCATAGCAATGGGGCTGGTCAAAGGAGGTAGTCTGGACAACGCGATCGTGATACATGAGGGTGCCTTGATCAGCAAGGAAAACCTTAGATTCCCGGACGAGATCGTCAGACACAAGGTGCTGGACATAATCGGCGACATGGCCCTCCTTGGCCTCCGTTTGAACGCACATCTCCTCTCGATCAGGCCAGGGCACGCATCGAACGTCTGTGTCGCCAAAGAGCTTGCGAAACTGATCTCACCATAGGAAAGCCGGTTTCAAAACTCCGCGTGAACCGCGTTGGGAACACCGTCTGCCGTGCCTCCACCCCAACCCTTTGGGCGGCCACGGGTAGTTTTGAAATTGGCTCTGAAGATACTGGTTTCGGTAGCGATTTCGATTTCGATTACAAGACATAAAGACGGATTCTCAATGGCTGCCATTCGGGGGCAGGCCAGTACTGGACAGTATCCGAGTGTCTCAGGCACAATCCCGACGTGGTTTGGTTAATATCTACCCTCCGGGCCCCCTCCGGGCACGCCAGCACTTTCATTTTCCCGTTGGCTGCAGTATTTCGAGCACTGGCGTGCCGTCGAGGTACAGATTCTCGATCACTGCATGTCCGTTTTTCACTCTTACGGCGACGAATGTGTTGTCATTATCCTGCCTGCTGGCTTTGAAATAGGCCTTCTCGGCCTCGGGAGCCAGGTGCTCGTTCATATAGAACCTATCGAAGGGTATCTCCAGGCGTGTCTCTCCGCTGTCCGAGCCCCATCGTGTCTTCATCTTGATGTAGTCCCCCTTCCCTACCGGCGGTGTCCTGTGCGCGGATGTGAACTTCGCAAACCCGTCGTCACCCGTTATGACTACCACATAGACGGTCTCGCACGGGTTGAACGATTCCCCATCAGACCTGACGCTGTCCTCTCTCATGCTCAGCGCCACATATCTGCCGCGGAAGGCATCGTAGGGATCCACCGGGGCAGTCCTGAACTTATATTGCGTACCGTTTCTGATGACATCCTCGTAACGGACAATCATCGCCGCCGGGAGACCAAGCTGCAAAATCGCCACTGCAAAGAAAAAGTGCAACATGAACTTTTTTGTCTTGAAAAACTCGATATTCATACCGTCTGCCCTCCTTCAGCCCGTTTAAGTGCCGCCTTGCGCCTGACCATCAAGACGTTGGCGACCATAAAGCACGAGCCCATAATGATAAAGGTCAACCCCCTGAAAAGTATATCGAGGCCGCTGTCGAAGAACCTCAAGAAAATCAGCAGCGACAGCACAGCCATGCCCATATTCAACCTGCCCAAGCGCGAACTCCTGACCCCTATTGCAATCAACGACACACCGACAAACACGAGGTAAAAGTTGAAGATCAGCATCGGCAGCATGGATTTGGAAGTGAGGTTTGCAAGGAGACATGACAGCAGTGCCGCCACAACGGCCGAGCCGCCGAAAATCAGCGCCTGGTATCTCCTTTTCCTCAGCGCTTGGACAATCAACCACACAAGAGGGATGTATATCACGACAAGTATGGCGATCGCCAGAAGCAGTCTTGCATGGTCGGCACCATCGAGAAGCCTGTATCGTCTATAGTAGTCCTGCCATATCCATTCGTAGGTGGATAATGTTGCCATGACAATCACTCCCACAGGGCCGATGAAGCTCAACGGACGCAGCCAGATCGTGGCGGGACCGTCAAGCCACACCTTGCCTGCGAGGCAGGACAACGCAAAGAAACCGAAATAAGCGAGCACCCTCAGGTTGTGGGTGGCCGACTCGAAAGATAAGCCAAGGCATATCGTGTAGCATATCGAGAGCGTCCATAGAAGCAGTGCCGAACGTGCAGAGCAGCGACTTGTCCTCACCGAGAAGAAGATGTGAGGAAAAACAAGAAGCGACATCAGCCAGAAGTCCGCGATATGAGGGCCATCCCATGACAAAGCACAGGCTCTGGAGGCAATGCCTGCCATGAACATCATCGCGACTGTGGTGGAGTTGAAAAGATAGATCAACGGAAAGCTGATAAGCATCCACGTGAAAAGGAAGCTCTCCAGGTCGCCCCCGACATGGTAGGTCTGCCCGATTATCGCTATCGATGAACCCGAGGCGAGCATGGTGAAGGCTCCCACGCCCTCTTTCCATGCGGTCCCCTTATCCTTCAACACTGAATAAGCCCCTGCACCCAATGCGGCCATGAGCGGCAGGAAGGCGAGCACGGTCCTCTCGAATTTCCCTAGAGCATCCCAGTTGTGCGCGAGGATGAGTATTATCCCACCGCCGATCAGCAACGCACCGAGGATACCGAAAATCAACAAAGCTATCTTCGAAGTGTCCGTCTTGGGAACATCTCCGTAGTGCTTCCTGATACGACCGGCGGCATCCTCGCCTAAAACCCCCTCCGCAACAAGCCCCGGCAACTCGCCGTAAAGCCACTTCAGACCTTTCCTGTCAATACCCATATATCCTCGTCCAAATCAAGAAGTCAATCAATCACAAGGCACTCACAACCACTAAAGATACAAGTCGAAAGCATTTTGTCAACGAGCCGGTTTCAAAACTCAGCGTGAACCATGTTGGAGACGCAGGCGCGGCAGACGGCGCGGCGATATGGCTCACTTCCATGAGGTGATTTTCCGTCCGGCAAGCTTCCTGAAATATGAGGGAGGTCTGCCTTCAATCCGAGAAAACATCCTTGAAAAATGGAAGGGACTGCTGAACCCAAGACGCGATGCGGCATCTTCAACACTGCTTCCAGCAAGGATAAATTCCTTTCCGGCCTTCACCCTCTCCCGTCTGGCATATTCCATGGGAGAATAACCCGTTTCTTTTTTGAACTGGTGGGAAAGCAGAGAGACACTCACATTGCAAAGTTTGGCCAGTTTCGGAATATTCGGGGGATTGACAACGTTCCCTCCGAGAACTTCGAGCGCCTTTGACGTCGCAGTGCTGTATCCTTGTCTGGTGCCGCCGTCAACCCTTTCAGCCACTGCAGATAAAATCATGAGTGTGCCGCCAATGGCTTTAAGTTCAAATCCCGCCGGACGGAAATGCAAGGCTCTGACTACATCCATCATTCTACCCGCAACATCAAAACCTCCCTCAAATGTACTGGCACGGTTTTCCGGAATCGTCGGGATAATGCCTGATTTCCCGGAGATATGCAGGAACAAGCATGCAAATCCCCAAGCACAGTCGCCGGTGTTGCGCTCATAAAAGGGAATCCCTGGGGGAATGACATAAACTGTCCCGGGGCCGATCTGTATTGTCCTTCCTTGGCATTCCATCTCCCCCTTGCCTGATACCAGAGTTACAACAACCCACACATTCTGAATGCAGTGCCGAAAGGAAAAACCCTCCCTTTCAAAGCCGCTCATTGCGGACAGCCCCCCCCAATGCCGGCGGCATCTGAAACGGGATTGCCATGGGGAAGCATCCCACCCATTCGCTCAATCACCGCAATCGAAGAAGTTGTAGTCCCCCCCGTCGGAAGAAGAAAAGAGTTCTGTGATTTCAACATTATGTGCCCTCGTCTGCAAAGTTTCAGTTTTGCCAAAACAGATATGATTAATGCAGTTTTGTGCATGGCATTAACCTGCCTAATCCGCTATTGACATAATAATACACAAAGGAAGGCGATGTTGCAAATGAAAATAGATATCATGATGGGAAAAAGGGAACGGGTCGAGGCCACTCTGAATCGCAAACCTGTCGATCGCTGCGCTCTGCTCGAGCAATTGAGCTACAATCCCCGGGTGATTTCCGACTGGACCGGCAAAGAAATAGAAGACTTCAGCTACACGTTGGACGACATCTGCGAGGTAATCCGTCAGACCTGCGACCTGGTCATGCCGCCATGCGCACCGGAAGGGATTTCGCGTGTCACATCACCGGACGGATTTGTCACGCAGCATGACAACTGGACGAGTTGGCATGTCAGCCGCCCCTTCTGCGACGAACATGGGGCTGGCAAATGGCTCAGGGCAAGGACAGCCGGACTGCATGAAACACCTTTCGACGCAATAAAAGCCCGCGAAGAGTATCGCCACAAAATGCTCTCCTTGCAGAAGAAGATCGCCGACACCGTCATTCTAGACTACAGTTGGACAGGCTTCTGCAGCGCCTACGATGCCATGGGTCTGGAGATCTTCACGTTTTTCCAGATCAAATACCCGGAGGTGCTGAAAGACTACATGGAAACGTCTGTGGCGTGCGAACTTCGCAGGATACATGCGGTGGCCGATCCTGCCCTTTCGCCTGTGATCCTTATCCCGGAGGATTTCGCCACCAAACAAGGGCCTATCTTTCCGCCGGAATTCCTGCATGAATATCATTATCCTTACATCAGTAGACTTGCGGCCGCCTGGCACGGACATGGAGTGAAGGCGCTATACCACAGCGACGGCAACTGGAAGAAGGTCATTCCCGATCTGATCGCCTGCGGAGTGGACGGTTTCTATTGTCTCGAACCCAATTGCGGAATGGATATAGTGGAACTGAAGAACACATGGCCGGAAATGGTCTGGGCCGGCGGAGTTGATGGAGTTGATTTGTTGGAACGCGGGACTCCGGAGCAGGTGAGAGCCGAAGTCCGCCGACAAATCCGGGAAACCCGCGCGCTGGAGACCGGCGGCATGTTCGTGGCATCCTCCAGCGAGATCAACCCACCCATCCCGCCGGAGAACTTCCGGGCGATGGTCGAGGCAGCAAAGGAATTGAATCAGTGGTCTGTAATCAGTGGTCTGTAATCAGTTTAAAAATGTGGGACAAATACCAATCGAGGAGTTTACAGTATGTACAGGATGGGACAGGAAGAAGTTGATGAGGTAGCGAAAGTTCTGCTTTCAAAACAGTTGTTCCGGGTAGGAGATCCGCAGAAGGGACACTTGCGCGAAGTCGAGAGGTTCGAGCGGGAATGGTCCGGGAAAATAGGGACGAAATACTCATTGCTGATGAGCGGCGGAGGCACTGCCGCCATTGTCTGCGGTTTGGCTGGAATGGGAATCGGCCCGGGCGACGAAGTGATTGTCCCCGCATACACCTGGCTCGCCACAGCAACTTCTGTTCTGACGGTCGGTGCAATCCCCGTACTGGCCGAGATAGATGAAACACTCGGACTTGATCCTGATGATTTTGAGAAAAAGATAAGCCCCCAGACCAGAGCTGTCATTCCAGTCCACATGTGCGGACGCCCGGCAAATCTCGGGAAAATCATAAAAATCGCAAAGAAGCATAAGCTGAAAGTCCTCGAGGATTCCTGCCAGATGGTCGGAGGTTCATATAAGGGGCGCAGAACGGGAAGCTGGGGAGATGCGGGTGCTTTCAGTTTCAACTTCTTCAAGATCATCTCCAGCGGCGGCGAAGGCGGGGCGCTTGTGACCAACGACAGGAAAATCTTTGAACGTGCATTCATTTACCATGATTCCGGTTCTGCGTTCCGCCCCATGGCAGGTGAGCTTGCCGAGCCGATATTCGTGGCGCAGCAATACCGGGCCGACGAGGTGATGGGGGCAATTGCACGGATACAGGCGCAGCGGCTGGATGGGATCATCGCCGATCTGCGGCGCGTCAGGAAGCAGTTGGAATCGAAACTGTCAAAAGCCGGCAAATTCAAGATCGCCCCGAGCAACGATCCTGACGGTGACTGCGGTGTATGCATAGTCCTGCAGTTTGAAAATGAACACAAATGCCGTGATTTTGCGGGGAAAATACCGCACACGGGAAAATATATCGGCATCGACCACAGCAAGCACGTATATACCCAGTGGGAAGCGCTGCGCTCAAGGCGGATTATGCACCATCCGGACATGAATCCATTCCTCTTCGAGAAAAACCGCGGACTGCGCATGAATTATGACGACGATGCATGTCCTCGTTCGTTGGAGATACTCAAACGGTCCTTGTTTATTCCCCTGGACCCCGACATGACGGACGAGAAGATCAAATCATTTGCGGCAACTCTTAAGAGAGGTGAGGGAAAATGAAACTGACAAACTGGAAAGTGCTTGATGAATCGGAAATCAGACAGATTCATGAAGCCTCGTTGGAGATACTTGAGAAAACAGGGATTTCGATTGAAAGCCCGGAAGTGCGGAAAATCCTGTCCGGCAAGGGGCTTCCATGCGACCGGGAAGTCGTCAGATTCCCGCGCTCGGCGGTCGAGGTCTGCATCG
Source organism: Victivallales bacterium (assembly GCA_016930955.1). GTDB lineage: Bacteria > Verrucomicrobiota > Lentisphaeria > Victivallales > JAADHT01 > JAFGFR01. The sequence continues at coordinate 18,863 of JAFGFR010000211.1, forward strand.
CGAAAAACCTGAGGACTTTTCCAATAGTTGACCGCAATGGGAAAGAAGTGTTCATGCTCGGAGATGGAAACGTCCGTTTTGCAGGCGGGCACAATGCTGTCTTTGTAATGACCGACAGAATTGGAGATCGGCAGAACTCTGTGTTGAAGGATGTTGCGGATTTCGCACATCTTTGCGAGCGTCTGGATGACATTGATATGATTGGCGTGCCGCTGAATCCGTCCGATGCCCCTTCCAAGACAATGCTTGCCCATGCGGTTGCCGCGATAATGAAAAAATCTGTGAAGCCTATTTTCTTCTCCTGTGAGAGCCGGGAAGTAAATCTCGCGATCATCGAACTTGCGGAAGCCGCATCAGGAAAAAGGAATCTCGAAAATGGCTCATATATCATTAGCCAGCTCTCGACCACCAGTCCGCTCTTCTGGGAAAAGGGAGCCTGCGAATCGCTGGTGGAATGCGTCCGGCGCGGTATTCCTGTCGCATTTCTCCCACAGCCGATCGCCGGGCTCACCGCCCCTTACACCATTGCAGGAAATATCACCATACATAATGCCGAAGTGCTTTCCGGCGTCGTGATATCACATCTTGTAAATCACGGCACTCCTCTTATTTACGCCGCCGCCTGGACTTCCTACGACATGCGCTCGAGCAATGTGATAATCGCTCGTCCCGAAGAATCCCTTATGCGAATCGCCGGTGCACAGATGGCGCATTTCTACAATATGCCGTCCCATTCCATTGGGCCTGATGCCGATTCAAACGTATATGACGAACAGCTCGGCTGGGAAAAGATGATGAGCCTTCTGGCTGCGGTCTCTGGCGGCAATGACCTGATTGTCAACTCTGGTATGTTCGGCACCGGCATGACTGTCACAAACGAACAGCTTATTCTGGACAATGAGATGAACCGTTTCGCGAAACGGATGAAGCAGGGGATAACGGTGAATTCCGGGACAGTCGCATCGGATGTCATCATGGAAGTCGGACATCGCGGAAGTTTTATTGATCACGAGCACACTGTCGTGCATTTGAGATCGGGCGAACATGTCGAACCGACTGTCATTGATGCAATGAACTATGCCAACTGGCAGAAGAATGGTTCTCCTGACTGTGCGGCACTGGCTTCTGCGAAAGCCGCGGAACTGCTCGCGGAAAATGACTCCCCGCCGCCGGATAAGGGAATATTGGAGAGTATCGGTAAAATACTTGAAAAGTGGGATGAAGTTTATAGTTGACCGAGAGACAAACTATCAGGAGGACGATTATGAAAGGAACGTTCAGATTTTCGTTTGGCCCGTGGAACATTCACGAGGGGGCTGATCCCTTCGGTCCTGCTGTCCGAAGAAGTATAGCCTTCAACAAAAAACTGGAGATGTATAAAAAGCTGGGATTCGACGGTGTGCAATTCCATGATGACGACGCGGTTCCATGCATGAATGATCTTGGCCAAAAGCAGATAGCTGCCGAAGCAAAAAAAGTAAGGAAGCAACTCGATGAGCACGGGTTGACCGCTGAATTCGTTGCTCCGCGTCTATGGGAAGATCCACGGACTATTGATGGCGGATATACCAGCAACGAACCGGCATGCAGGAAATATGCATTGGAACGCAGCATTCGGGCAATTGACATCGCAAATGAACTTGGCACAAAAAACATTGTGCTCTGGCTCGCACGAGAAGGCACTTATATCCGCGAGGCGAAAGATTCAGCCGAGGCTGTGAAACGCATAGCCAATGCATTGCAGTCAATGCTTGATTATGGGCAGAAGATCAGGATAATGATAGAATCCAAGCCGAATGAGCCAATGGATCACACGTATATTCCAACCATCGGACATGCAATTGGGCTGGGACTTCTAACTGATGCTCCTGAGCGCGTTGGCTGTCTGATTGAGAGTGCACATGCGATTCTCGCAGGACTCGATCCTTCCGACGAGATGGGGTATGCCCTTGCGCACAAAAAGCTCTGGAGTGTCCATCTGAACGACCAGAATGGATTGAAGTACGATCAGGACAAAACGTTTGGAGGCGTTGATTTGAGAAGGGCTTTCAACCAGGTTCGTATCCTTGACAAGCATGGTTATGGCAATAATGGAGAATGGGTTGGACTTGATGTGAAGGCTATGCGTACTCAGAAAGCTGGGGTCGCCACAAAACATCTGAGCAACAGCCGTGAAATCTTTCTTCGTCTTCTGGAAATAAGCAGGTCGTTGGACGACGGCAAGGTTATATCTCTGATCAAAGAACGGAACTACGAGGGACTCGAAATGCTGGTTTTGAAAAACCTGATCGGGTAAAAAGCTTTCAAGGAGATTGATGAAAAACATTCTTGATCCTAAAATTGCGATTATCGCATTGTCCAGCCCGCTTGAAGTCGGTGCCGGAAGGGCTTTGCAGAAAGCCTCGGGACTGGAAGCGGCACTCAAGGGAAAAAAATGCGACGTAATACAGTCCGCCGCGGTTTCAACGCATCAGGAAGCCGCGGCCATCGGCAGAAAGCTTGCCGGTTTGTTCCCGGACATGGTGGTGTTTCTGCCGGTATGTTGGTTTGAAGACTATCTGGTCACGGACTTTATCGAGGAGTGCAAAGCTCCGCTTCTCCTATGGGCGTTGCCAGGCATGGAGACCGGTTCCCTCTGCGGAAGCCAGCAGCTTGGAACTTTGCTCAAATATCTCGGTCATCCGTTTTTTCATGTCTTCGGAGAACTCAACAATCCGGAGGTTGTTTCCGAGGCATTGAAATATTTCAAGGCTGCGGCGTTATATTCGCGGCTCCGCCGCTCGAGAATCGGATTGTACGGCTCCAGAGTCAACGGGATGACGCATACGTCTCCAAATGAATTCATGTTGAAAAAAACTCTGGGTTCCAGGATTGTCCCCGTTCCGTCTGGGAAAATCATATTCATTGGCGATGATCTTGAAGTCAAGAAAGTCTGGAATTCATTCAAAAAACGCTGCGGAGCGGTCAACGTAAGCTACGAGAGCGGGATAGAGTCAATAAGAACGTATTGCGCATTGAAGAAAGTTGTTGAGGAGAATGATTTGAATGCTCTTGCGGTCGGATGCTATCCAGATCTGATGGGTAAGGTGTGCATTGCCGCCTCACTGCTGGCGGAAGAAGGGATCCCCATGGCCTGCGAAGGGGATGTCAACGGGGCGCTTGGGCAACTCATCCTGACATTGCTGAGCGGGAAACCGACCATGAACACCGACTTCCTCGAGCCTGTTGACGCAAACTCCATCGTCTTCACGCATTGTGGTTCGAGCTCGTTAAGTCTTGCAGAAAAGAAAAGCGATACATCATTGAATTCCGTGCGCCTGATGAGGCAGGGGGTCTGCGCCCTTTTTCCAGCGAAACCCGGCAAGGTGACGATGCTGAATCTCACTCCAGTCGAAAACGCATACCAATGTGCAATGCTGTCCGGCGAAGCCATGGCGACGGAAATGGTCTTCCCGGGCAATCCCGCAAGAGTGAAATTCGGCCGTCCGGCAAAGGATGTGATTGACTGGACTTTTCAGGAGGGCATGGGGCACCACTGGATGATCGCTTACGGAGACTATTCCGAGGAAATAAGAGCATGGGCTAAACTCGTCCAGAATAATTTTATCTTCAAGGAGATGTGAAAACGCAATATCAATTTGTTTTTGCCTTATTTGTAAAATGGTATTGCATTTTATCTGTATCCGTATTACAATATGCAATACAAATTGGAGGCTTATCATGATTACATTGAGAATGGACAAAAAGCTTGAGGAAAAGCTGGAAATAGCTGCCAGAGCGAAAAGCCTGACAAAGTCTGAGATTATCAGGCAGAGCCTTGTCGAATATCTGTCCCTGCATTCGCCGGAGAACGCACATAAGATAGGGGAGAAAGTCTTCGGCAAGTACGGAAGCGGGAAAAATAACCTATCCGTGGATTCCGAAAAAATGCTTAGAGATAAATTCAAAAAGAAGCACTGAAGAACACAATGCGTCCTGAAAGAGCTGTAATTGATACCGGTCCTATTGTCGCACTTTTCGACAACTCTGACAAATTCCATCCCAATTCCCTGGATTTCATAAAGGAAAATGATCGCCGGCTATATACTACGCTGCCAGTCATTACAGAAGTGATGTTCCTGCTTGATTTCAATGTAAATGCCCAGTCAGACTTCCTCTTATGGATATACTCTGGAGCCATGGAAATTCCAGATTTGAGACAGGACGATTTCAAGAGAATCCCGCAACTGATGAAAAAATATCGCAATCTTCCAATGGATTTCGCAGATGCATCAGTAGTATTGGCCTGCGAAAACCTTGAAACTAAATATGTGGCCACATTGGACAAAGATTTCAATATTTACCGTTATCAGGACAGGCATCCTTTCAGGAACATCTTCATTACTGATTAAATGCCCGGAAATTTCAAATTCAATCCCATTGTCTTCCCATTGTGTTCTTCGCTCCATCCTCTCCCGTCAAATTTGCAGTTCCAGATATGTTTTTTGCAGAAACAGGCATGGTGAATCCTGTGCTTCTGACATATAGTAGATGCGTCAAACAGGAACTGGTTCCTCTTTTCAGGACTGTCGTTGGAAGTGTGAATGAAACGGAAATGAAATATTTAAGGTGGGAAAATGGCTGGGAATATTGCTATTGTTGACATTAAGCCTGCCCTCTTTCTCAAAAAAGATGCCGGGATTCTGAAACAGTTGATTAAAGTAGTAGTAAGCAATAGGAATCCGGAACCTGTCGCAGGAGAACTGTCGCTGAAATTTGGCGGGCATGAGATTCTTCGGAAATTACCCGCCATCGCCGTCGGGGACTCGGAAATCGAGGCATTTATTCCGGAACATAAGAGGGAGACCAGGCTTGAAGCGTCTCTTACACTGGCAGACAAATCTCGTGGCATTAATATAGACACAATGAAACTGCAAGAAAGACACGCTTCCTCCTCCGCCAAGGCTACGGCGGACAGGAAAGACGTGAACTCCAACAGCAGGTTCAAAAAAGGCAAGCACTCAGCAGTAACTTACAAGACGCTTGTTTCACCTCCCCGTCACTGGAGGGTGCATGTTGTGCAGTTCTCGCACCATGACCTCGGCTATACGGGTTTGCCTTCGAATGTCCTCAGCAAGCATGCGCGCTATCTCGATCAGGCAATCGACATGGCTGAGGCGACAACGGATTATCCTGACGATGCCAAGTTCCGTATAGTCATCGAGCAGGCGTGGTCGGTGGATTATTTTCTGAAACATGCCAGGCCTGGGCGGGCGGAGAAAATGATCCGCCTGATGCAGTCCAGACAGTTCGAGCTTACTGCGCTTTTCGGCAATATGACCACGGAGATTTGCGGCCACGAATCTCTTATGAGGACATTGTATCCGTCCTTCCGGCTGAAGAGGGAATACGGAATCCCGATTGTTTCCGCAGAACACAACGACATTACCGGAATCTCCTGGGGATTGTGCCGGGTTTTATGCGATACGGGACTAAGGATATTCTGTCCCGGCCTGCCGCTGTATTACAACTGGGTGGAGACCAAATACCAGTCATTCTGGGATCAGAAGGCTGTCTTCGGATTTGACAAACCGGGTGTTCCTGGTGCTTTCTGGTGGGAGGCTGCCGATGGCAAGAGGATCCTTTTCTGGTGCAACAACAAAGGCTGCGGCGGAGGTGCCGATCTGAAATTCCCTGGATTGCCTGAAGCGCTTGAAGGTGCAGATGAAGTCGGCTATCCGGGAAATATTATGCGATGGCCCGTCCAGGGCGGAGGCCGCGACAATTCCCCCTACATAATGGGCTTTGCCGAATCGATTAGGAAATGGAATGAGACTTGGGAATATCCGAAACTCATCTCCAGCACCAATGCCCGGTTCTACGAGGAATTCAACAAGGAGGATCTCTCAGAGCTGCCGGTCCACAGAGGAGAACTGCCGGGACAGGATTATCCGGTCGGCGCAATGTCCACCGCCAGGTCTACTGCTCTGAACCGGAACAACCACCACGACCTGGTCACGGCGGAAAAACTTGCGGTTTTCGCAAAAACTGCAAGCGATTATGAACACCAGGCCCACGAACTTGAAAATGCCTATGATGACACGAAGATATTCGAGGAACATGCCTGGGGGCATTCATACTCGCATGGCCCGGCAATGATCGGAGCCGAAGCCGAAAAGGCGGTTCACGCATGCCGGGCGGCAGCATACGCCCACGATGTCAAACAAAAGGCGCTTGCGAAGATCGCAGACAATGTCCGCAAAAATAGCGATAACATTCATCTAATAGTATTCAATCCTTTGGCCTTCGCACGCAATGGCATTGTCCGCATGCCAATGCGCGAAATCGAGAACAGTGAAATAATCATGGTCGAGGTGGATGGCGTTCAAACCTCTTCCAGTCTGTTTGGGCGCAAAGAACGGACTCATCTGGTTCTGCCGGAAGAAATGATAGCCGGAAACTTCGAACTGATTGATGCGGAGACGGATGAAAAGATTGATTTTCAACTGTTGAAAATATCGGCTGATGATCCAGCCGTCGCCCATGCTGCGCAAAGGACCGGTCTGGCGCAGGGCCGGAAAACATATTTCAATCACCCAGACGGCTGGGATCACGACTGCTGCTTCGTTGTAAAGGATGTTCCTGCGATGGGCTACAGGAGCTATCTGCTGCGGCAGATTGTCCCTGTCGGCCGCCAGACCTGCCAGACCTGTCAGACAGGTCTGACAAACCATGTCGAAAATGAATTCTACAGGATCACTATTGATCATCATTCCGGAAGGATTGTCTCGATTATCGATAAGGATGCTCAGCGCGAGCTGATTGATCCCGATGCTCCGCACAGCTTTGGAGAGATCACTGTCCGGTCACCATCCAATGATAAGGCCGTGACTGCCGTACCTGCCGGGGAAACCAAGATCGGGCACGGGAACATTGTTTCATCCATATCAACCGCTTGGTCTGCTCTCGGCCACCCGGTCATCCAGGAAAAAATCCTGCTGTATAAAGGGGTTAAAAGAATTGATTTCGCCGCCAGGATACTCAAGGATTCAAGCCCTCTGCTGGATGCCCATATTGCCTTCCCGTTTGCGATAAGAAAGCCTGAATTCCGCTATGAAGGTACATTGAATACCCTGAAACCGGTCAGAGACTTCCTTCCCGGCGCCTATTCGGATGCACTGACAATCCAGAACTGGGTCGAGGCAAGTGATGGTGATTTCAGCCTGATCTGGTCCAGCCATGACTCTCCTGTGGCGGCACTTGGACAGCTCTGGCCGGGATATGTTTCGCCTGCCCATTCCTGCGTGGTTCCCGACCGTATGAGACATTCACCGCAAAAGGAGAAGGACTTCAAGCACGCATGGATCTATTCCACTCTTTTCAACAATAATTTCTGCACGAATTTTTCCGTGACTCAGAACGGCGAGTTCACATTCCGTTATTCCATGACTACTTTCCCGGAAAAATTATCCGCTTCAGAGGCTGTTATGGCAGGATACGATCTCTCGACACCCTTCGAGCATATCTTCAGCCCAGGTAAAAATCAGGGGAAACTTCCGCTGTTGGCATCATTCCTCAAAATTGAAAATCAAGACATTGTGTTGCTTAACGCAAAACTCGCGGATGACGGGAAGGGAATTGTCATAAGGTTCTGGAATCCCACTGGAAATTCCATCTCATCGGGAATCGAATGCCCCTTCCTTGACATTGACAAGGTGTGTGCAATCAACCCTGCGGAGGAACGGATCGGACAGGAATTTGAAGCCAGGGGAAACAGCTTCCAACTGGAAATCAAAAGATCTGAAATACTTTCCGCATATGTTTACAGGAGCATTGTCGCCTAGGATTGTGGACATCGCAAGAAATCGGAATCCCGGGAACAAGCATAATGGTGAGTTTCAGTCATACCCGTTCAGATCCATTTCCCGTTCCATGGGGGTCATGCTGGAAAGAATGTGCAGGCAGCAATGCCGCATAAAAAAAACAGAACGCCGGACTAAAAAGAGTTTCATGGGTTTGCTTTAATATCTTTTGGCTTTAGATTTATGCTTTTCAATGTGCTTGAAGAATTAAGGGAACTGGATCATTTATGTCGTGTGGATTTGACAACGAGTTATATCTTCGGCTGCAGTCCGAAGCGATACTTCGTAGGGCTTCCGAGTTTCAGGGCAAGCTGTATCTTGAGTTTGGGGGGAAGCTGCTTTACGACTATCATGCATCGAGGGTGCTCCCTGGCTTTGACCCGAATGCTAAGATCAGGCTTTTGAGGCTCTTGAAGGACAAGTCCGACATCGTGATCTGCATCTATTCGGGTGACATCGAGAGAAAGAAGATCAGAGCGGATTTCGGGATTACCTACGATGTTGACACGCTCAAGCTGATTGACGACCTGCGGACATGGGACCTCGATGTCAAGGCCGTGGTGGTGACCCGTTACAACGGGCAGCACGTTGTCAGACGTTTTATTGACGGGCTGGAGAGGAGGAAGATCAAGGTTTATACTCATTCGGAGATCGAAGGCTACCCGACGGACATTGACACGATAGTCAGCGATAACGGCTACGGTGCGAACGAGTTCATCGAGACGGACAAGCCTATTGTCGTGGTCACTGCGCCGGGTCCCGGGAGCGGGAAGATGGCCACATGCCTCGCACAAGTCTATCACGAGCACCTCAGGGGCATCAATGCCGGATATGCTAAGTTCGAGACATTCCCGATATGGAATCTCCCGCTGAAGCACCCTGTAAATATTGCCTATGAGGCCGCCACGGCGGACATAGGTGACTTCAACGAGCTTGACCATTTTCACATGGAGGCCTATGGGACTCCAGCGGTCAACTACAACCGTGATGTCGAGATATTCCCTGTGGTCAGGCGCATCATGGATCGGATCATCGGTTCAGAGACCTGCTACAAGTCCCCTACCGACATGGGTGTGAACTGTGCCGGCTCCGCCATAGTGGACGACGACATTGTAAGGGAGGCCGCGATACAGGAGGTGATAAGGCGGTACTTCCGATATCGGTGCGAATACGCGGTTGGCCTGACCGACAAACCCACAGTCGAGCGGGCGAAACTGCTGATGGACGAGCTGGGGGCGAAAGAAGAAGACCGACGCGTGGTAAAAGAGGCAAGAGATGCCGCTTCACGGGCTGAGGAGCACAAGAAGGGTGACGTTGATGTTTACTGTGGTGCCGCGATCGATCTTCCCGACGGGACAATCGTCACAGGCAGGAACTCCAACCTCATGCACGCGGCATCCAGCGTCGTTTTGAATGCCATCAAGCATCTTGCCGGCCTCCCCGACCCGCTTCTTCTCATATCCCCTGACATAATCGCGTCGGTAAGCTCGCTCAAAAAGGATATCCTCAAGGCAAAACGCCTCAGCCTGGATCTCGAGGAGATGCTGATCGCACTCAGCGTGAGCCTGCCTTCAGCGCCGGCAGTCAAAATGGCTATGGAGAAGCTCCCTGAACTCAACGGGTGTGAGATGCACATGACCCACATCCCCACTCCAGGGGATGAGGCAGGGCTTCGCAAGCTTGGCGTTAATCTCACCAGCGACCCGAGGTTTTCCAGCAAAAACCTCTTTGTGGTCTGAGCCAATCCCAAAACTACCGAGCCAGTCTCAAAACTCCGCGTGGACCGCGTTGGGAGCACAGGCGCGGCATAGGGTGCGACAAAACGGCAGGCCGTGCGGCCACGTGTAGTTTTGAAATTGGCTCTACCCATAGCCGTGCCTTGTGCGTATCGCTAATTGAGGCTGTCGAGCATTCGGTTCAGACGTGTTATATTTTTGTCTTTCGGCTCGTTTTCCGCGGGTGCCGGGAGCGCCAGGGCGATTTTTATATCAGGATGGTAGACCTTAGGGAACATTTCCTCCCAGTCATCCCCCATCCTAGCCTGAAGAATCACACCGCTGTCTTTAAGCTTTTCACGGAAATATTCAAGGTCGCTGTTAGGGGAGGGATCGCATTGCAGAGAGAATGCCCCGTCAATCATGAACAGCCCCTTGGTGGATAGCAGCGCGTCAAGCTGGTTCCGGTAATTCCCGCAGGAGTGTATGGCAAGCCCACCGTATCTTTCAGCTATGACCTCGTTGTATCTGACGGCGAAATCTCTGTAGTGCTCAGGGCTGAGCATGACGATGTTGTCGTCCGACAACGAGATACCCGGCCCGGCAGTCGAGGACATCATTATGTGCCCCGGACGCGTCCACACATCGCCGAGATGTCTTATCTGCTCGTCAGTGAATTCTATCGTGAGATCCGTGATCCGCCTCAAAAACTTATGGACCAGATCCGGGTTGGTGCACAAGGACAGGAAAAATGACGACGTGTCCCATACAAGAGTGGCGTTGTCAATCGGGCTCTGTGTGTCGGTCACGCATACGGGCACCTCACCCTTGGTCTCTTCTATGAAGTAGTCTATGGCATCAATTATCATGCTCATTATCGGTGCCTTGGACACGTCTGGATCGGGCAGATTTTCAATATCCTCCTCGTTGAATGCCACGTAATGGGTCTGCGGGGATTCCTTCAATCCTTCGGCGGGCCATATATATTCCGCGCCGAATGCGTTGGCGTACACCCCGACACCAAACCAAGGCTCCAGGTAGGGGATGTTCATGCTGGAGAGAGCCATCTGTTGTGATATGGCATCCAGCTGCAGCTCGAGTGACTCCTCTCGGTTTTTGCAGGAGTAGAAATCCTTGAAGGCGACTTCCTTAAGGAAAACATTGCTTCTGCTCTTGCCGTTCAGGAAGTCGGACACTCTGTCCTCGCGCTCGCTGCGAAAATCGCGGAAGCGAACGAAATCGAAATTTTTCGCTTTCATGAAAAATCCTGTTGTCTTATTGGCCGATGTCCTTGAACTCTTTCATTCGTTCCCGATAGGCGCCTTGTGCCATTGACCCATCTAGCAGGGGGTCGCCGGTCCTTAGCATCCAATTGTGGAGCGACCGGATCAGTTCAGTCCGAATGGTTGAAAAGTTCGGGTCATCTGCAAGGTTGTGCAGTTCATGCGGGTCGCTTTTAAGATCATACATCTCGAGGGGAGGATGGTAAGGCACGAACATCCCAGACGCCTCCCAAGCGACCGCAACTTCCAGATAACCCTTTCCATTGTTGCCCGGATCGGGAGACGTCTCCTGGCCGGGGGTATGCTCGAAATTGGCGATTAGTTTCCAACGGTCGGTTCGGATCGCCCGCATGGGATCATAGTAGGTGTGATAAGTCTTCTCGGCGAAAATCGCTGGATTCGGATCATAGCTCCCGCCCTGCAGCAGCGGCGCGAAGCTTCGTCCGTGTCCATCGGCTATCGGGGAGAGCCGGAGTAGCTCGAGGAGCGTAGGCAGGATGTCCACATTGGAAACCATCGCCGTCTCGATGCGCGGCTCACCGATTCCCGGACCTCGAAACATCAATGGCACTTCGATCCCCGGATCGTAGAGAGTCATCTTCGCCCTTGGGAAAGCAATGCCGTGATCCGCGGTAAAGATTACCAGGGTATCCTCGCGCAACCCGGCGTTGTCTAGTGCTGAAATCACGCGCCCGAAAGCCTGGTCCATCGATGCGATGGATGCTTCCAAATCAGCGATATCCTCGCGGACACTGGGGATGTCGGGCAGATAGGGCGGCACCGTGACTGTGGCAGGATCAGACGCTTCCACATCATCATGCGGGAAGGGCCGGTGCGGTTCAAAAAAGCATACTTCGGCATAAAATGGGTCTTTATCACTTTCCCGATTTGAAAGGTACTCATCAAAGGATGCTGCGACATCACGGGCAGGATTGCCGCCGTGCGTCCCGGCAAATCCGTGTTCCAGAGGTTTGCGGGTCTCGTGTTGTCCCCCGAACACGTGGCAGTCGTATCCCGCCGCCGTCAGATGTTCTGCCAGATGTCGTTCCCCGGGCTTCAGATCATTGAGGAAGCCGCCATGACAAAGACCGACCACGCCGTTAGCGTGTGGGAAACGACCTGTGAACAGCGCGGCCCGCGATGGACTGCATTGCGGTGCCGTGCAGAAACTGTTGTCGAATCGGACACTTTCCCGGGCGAAGGTGTCAATGTTGGGCGATCGAACACCAGGCTTGCCGTAGCAGCCCAGATGCCGACCTAGGTCATGGCAAATAATAACGACAATATTCGGCGATCCGTTCATCATCATCTCCTGCATGGCCGCGCATATCGAGGGTTCCGGCGTACAAGCCACAATACCATCCGATGTGTTGGCGGCCATTCGTTTTGAGTGAATAATCAGTACGTTCGAGCCAATTTCAAAACTACCCGTGGCCGCCCAAAGGGTTGGGGCGGAGGCACGGCATGCGCCACGGCGAAATGGCAGGCACAGA
>JAFGFR010000212.1 GCA_016930955.1 Victivallales bacterium
CAGATGAGGCTGGTCATCCTGTACCAGCCGTTGCCAAGCTCGCTTCCCCCTTCCATAGGAAGATAGATTTCCTTTGTCGTCTCGTCAGCATCCATATTCAAAATTTGCATGGGAAAAGCATTCAGAAACACGCTGCCAGTCTCATGCTGTACAGGAAACGCATCGTGGATGCCGGTGTCGACATAGAGGTTGTTTTCCTCATGCTGCGTTGACGTTCCCCCGGCAATGAACGCATAATACACTTCGAGCTCAAGCCGGTATTCATTGGGCAAATCAACGATTCCAAAGGGCACAGAGACATGCTCATGGATGGTGTCAGTTCCTGAGCCTGATGCCACCAAAAGAGGGCTTCTATTCCGCAAATATGGATAGGCCCGGAGCCAGTATTGAAAGGAGGCGCCATTCGACGCGATGGAATACGTTAGAGGAATATCCGTGTTTCCGCAGTAGAGAAGGCGCGGCGTCTCTTCAACAAGTTGGAGGTTGTCAACAATGGGCAATACCGCGTCGCGTCCGATAAGATGGCCGGAGGCGTTGTAGGCTTTCATCTCAAGGATTGTTGCCGTGTTTTCAGGAAGGCCAGTCATATTGATAGAGCATGAAAGGCTGTCCGGTTGCTCCATACAGAGGTTCTGTCCGGCAGCGTCGTGGAATTGAATGTTGTCATAGACTCCGTTAATCGTGGCTTCTATGGAGAGAATGCCTGAAATATGCTCGGCGTGCGCAGGCTTGGTAATTGCCGGATAGGCTGTTTCCAAGTCTTTAAGACTGAATAACGCTGCCAGATCAACCGCGCCATACCCGAAATCTTCCGTAAATGACTGTGGAAAAAACCAGGGCGTTTTCGGCGAAAGTTGAAGCAATTCTTTGGCCCGTTGCGGGGTCAACTCTGTAGAAGCTACTGATGATTTCAGGCCCGCCAGCATCCCGGCGATATGCGGAGACGCCATCGAGGTGCCGGAAAAAATGATGTAGGCGTCCTGCACAATCGACGACTCATAGTTCACAGACGCCCAACTCTCAGGAGAAAGCAGTGAAAGAATTTCCTCGCCAGGGGCACTGACATCGAGCATGGCTCCATAGTTGCTATACTCTGATCTCAGCCCCTGCGCATTCCATGCACCCACAGCAATCACAGACTCAAGAGACGCTGGGGAAGAATTCCGGACATCACGATCATTGTTTCCGGCAGCCGCGATGGACAGAACTTCCATGCTCCAGGCATAATCAAAGGCATCCTTGAGCAGCGCCGACTCCCCTTCTCCTCCCCAACTGCAATTCAGGATGTCTGCGCCATTATTCACGGCGTAATAGATTGCGGCGGAAAGGTCGTCCTCCATTCCTCCCGAGGAATTCAGCCCGCGAACCGTCATAATTCGAGATCTCGGGGCCACCCCGATAATGCCGATTCCGTTTTCTTCAGCCGCAATTGTGCCGGACACATGGGTGCCGTGTCCATGCCAATCATACGGATCGTAGTCTGCGCCAGAATCCGCTGCTAAACCATCCTCCGCCTTTTCATGAGACACAAGATCGTAGCCGATCAGATCGTCCGTATAACCGTTGAGTTCATCATCGATCCCATTGATAAACGGAGATTGCTCATGCAACACGTCGTGAAAATCAACAGCACCATCCTGCGTAAAATCCAGAGTGTTCGCCTCGAAATACTCCAAAATTTCCCGGCTTGAAACATGGCCGTCGGAATCCGCGTCAAGCGCCCCAAGCAGCACGGCGGGAATTTCCCCCTGGTTCACCCAGAGATTATCGTCAATGTCTTCATGCACATACCCCAATCCCGAATCAATGACGGCGACAACGACGCCATCCCCCTGACGATACCCCGCCTCACCATAAGTTTCCAGGAAATTGATGTCGGCGTCACTTCGTCCCGTCTTCGTTGTCGTGCTATTTGTGTGATACGGTTGGCCGGTATTATGCAACGACCATTGGTCGGCAAACAGTGGTTCTGCGGGCATCGCCGCGAAGGAGAAACTGCGATTTAGTTCGGCGTATTCCACGCCGGGTTCCTGCCGAAGCGCGTCAAGCATCTGTTGGGTATACGGATCGATAATGGGAATGCTATCACGTATCCGCATGGCGACAACGCCGAAATCCGCCGTCTGAAAACGAATGACCATCTCACGCGACTCACCTATGAGCGACTGCTCGGCCTTCTGGCGCTGATATGCCTGCCGAAATGCCTCCTGAAAGGTCTCGGCTTTCTTCCTGAGCGTAGGACTCTCATACCGGTAAATACGGTCAAGTCCCACTTCCTGGCTTTTCTCAAGGGTCATCTCTCGCTGCTTTTGCGCGGCGGCTGAAATAGTTCCACTTCGCTTTATCTGTGGCAGCACAGGAAACACTGGTTCAAAGGACACTCCCGATACATCGAAGGAACCGATTTTTGAGATGGCCGGGGTCCGTCCGCCGGTTGTGCGCAATTGGTCAGTAGTGAATTTTACAATAATTTCTCCTGGCGCATAGGCAAATACATCAGCCGAAACATTTGTGCCACGTGAAGCATCAGAAGCCGTGGCATCCTTCTGAACAAAGGCAAAGGCCGGATATGATAGCATGCTTAATGTTACCGCCCACACCACGACTGACAACAGGCAGGCGATAAATCGAACCATATCGCTTTTTCCGGAAGCAATGTTAATGTCTCCTCTCAGAGTTAACATCGCTGGAGTAATGACAATTAGACTGCGTATCATTGTTCCATTGAGACACTTTTTCATATATACACCGTGTAGCAACATGCTCATGTCTACCATGGATATCTCCTTGCATAGGTTTATAATCAAAATTTATTTTTATTTTGGGACGAAGATATTGAACACGGATCATAGCATTGTCAGCTATGATCATCATTTCACCAACGGTCTCAACATCGGATTGCAGAAAAAAACGGAGAATCCGGTGATTCCTCCTCTCCGATGTTGCTCCTTTTGTCAGAACGATGGCCGTGGCCGCATTGTCTTTTTCTGTATCACGCTCGACATGGCCTAACGCCGCGCATAACGCGCCAGAAAGAGCGGGCGCTACCCAACCTGAATTCCGGCAACCATTTTTCTCGCCCGCTCTTTCTGGTCGCCGTTCATGCGCATTGTTAGCGAGTGCCCTTCTATCAGAGCAAAGTCAAGGTTCTCATTCTCTCTTATTTTTGTTTGTATTCATCCTCCACAAATCTTCCAAACTGTCAAGCTCTTATGACGTTTTTTCTGTATGTTCACCTGCTTTTACTCTTGCCCTGCCTCATTATTTAGGAAGGAGAGCCTATCTTGGAATATTCTAAGGGAATTCTTATATAGTGATATCCGAATGACTTGATACGATTTTATAACAAAAAGTTACCCTCGAAAATCTTCTA
>JAFGFR010000213.1 GCA_016930955.1 Victivallales bacterium
CCCTTCTCCGCAGGGTACGGCGGACGTGTACGCGGGGTGCCGCGATTGCCCTCGATGGACATCAGCAGCGCCGTCTCCTCGCCGCATACGAACGCACCCGCACCCTCCATCACACGAAGCTCCAGGTCAAAACCGGCACCAAGGATGTTCTCACCAAGATAGCCGCGGCAGTAAAGCAGCTCCAAGGCCTGCTTGGCCCTCAGCAGGGCAAGGGGATATTCCTGCCTGATGTAAAGCTCGCCCTCCGAGGCACCGACAGTGTAGGCGGCGATTATCATGCCCTCGATGATGCGGAAGGGGAAGCTCTCGAGCAGCTTCCTGTCCATGAAGGCACCCGGGTCACCCTCGTCGCCGTTCATCACGACATACTTTGGGCTTTCCTTGGCATCCCGCACGACAGCCCACTTTTTCCCCGTGGGGAACCCCGCCCCTCCCCTGCCACGAAGACCCGAAAGAATAAGGTCATCTATCGTCCTGCCTGGATCCGCAGCATCAAAAACACGCCTCAAGGCATCGAACCCGCCGTGGCACTCGTACTCGTCCAGGTTCAAGGGGCTGATTTTGCCGTAGCTCTCCGTGGCGATATGCCTCTGCTTGCCCAGGAATGCCTCCACCGGGCCGTCGGAATCCTTGGAGCCAATTTCAAAACTCCCCGTGGCCGCGCGGCTTGCCATTTTGGATGCGAGGCCACGCCGATGCGGAAGTGGGCATACCTGACTAGTCTGTCCCGACCGCGGCGGCGTGGCATTCGCGCCAAAAGAGCTTGCCGCCCAAGGGGTTGGGGCGGAGGAACGGCATTCCCCACGGCGAAATGACGGGCACAGACAGCTTAAGGTATGCACCAGCCATTTCGCCACACGGTCTGCCGCACCTGCGCTCCCAACGCGGTTCACGTTGAGTTTTGAACTTGGCTCCTTGATGTCGCATGGAGTGATCTTCCTGATGCCGACGCCCGAAAGCATGGAGTCGAGCATAGCGTCAATCCTGCTCTCCATGCGACGGACGATCGAGGGCGGCCTGAAGTGCGCAAGAATAAGACTTTTCGCCGTCTCCTCGTCAACTTTCGGGTACAGGGTGGATTTCCCCCCCGCTCGACAACCTCCACCAAAGGCGTCTGATGGCACATCCCGAAGCATGCCACCTCGCGCAGCCTTACCGGGAGCCGATATCTCTCGACCTGCCTCTCGATAGACTCCATCACCCTCGCGCTGCCCCCGGCCACGCAGCAGGAGCCCAGAGCTATCCTTATCTCGCCGTCAAGCTCGCCCTCGGAAACAGCCCTGCCCTCGCCGCCAACGCCCGAACGCTTCTTCTGTTGAGTAAGGAAATCCTCGAGCATGTCCCCCACATTGCCCGGGTTGAGATGCCCGTAAGTGACATCGTCTATCTGCACCGCAGGCGCAAGGGTGCAGCAGCCTAAACATGCCACCTCGGTGACAGTGAAGACACGGCCGTCGTCGGTGTCGCCGCCTTCATCGACCTTCAGATGGCGCAGGATAGCCTCCTTCACCCGACCGGCACCCTTGACGTGACAGGCAGTGCCTATGCACACCTTGACAATGTGCCGCCCGGCGGGGGAAAGCCTGAAGGACGTGTAGAATGAGGCCACCGAGCTGATCGCAGCAGGAGTGATCGCGGTGGTCTCGCAAACCCTTTCCATCGCCTCCCTGGGCAGATAGTTGTATTTCTTCTGGATGGCGGTGAGGATAGGTATGACATGGCGCGGCTGGCCACCGACTCGCGCGACAATCCTGTCCACCTCACCAAGATCAATCCCTTTCTTGGAAGCGGCTTGTTCCTCTGCCGGAGACATGTCAGACCGCCTTTCCGGATTTTTTCACAGCCGCCTCGTCAGAAAACACCAGCGATATCACCGACCACAATCTGGAGGAATGGTCCATCCGGCCGGCCTGGTGCTCGCTCCACATCTGTTCAACACAGCGGCTGTCCAAATAACGCCCCCACACACCGGCACCGTCGAATATCCTCTCTCTGCACCACTCACGAAGCCCCTCCCTCAGCCAGATGTCCAAAGGCATGGAAAAACCCTTCTTGGGTCCTTCAGACATGCCGCCGGGGAAGATTTTTGCCGCCATGTCCCTGAGGATTGCCTTGGTGCGCCCGCCGGAGAACTTGCTCGACACCGGGATTTTATTTGCGAATTCCGCAAGGCGGTGATCGAGGAAAGGCGCCCTGCACTCCAGCGACACCGCCATTGAAGCCATGTCAACCTTTGTCAGGATGTCGTCGGCGAGATAGAGCCTTTGGTCGGCCTCCATCCACTTCTCGACCGGCTCGTCCGATTCCGCCTCGTTGTAGTAGCGGCTGAACATCTCGATATCCTCAAGAGAAGAGTCATCGAGCGACTTTGCGAAATCCGCATTGAAGCAGCGCCCGCGCCAGTGCCGATGGAAAAGACCGCTTATGTTCTCACCCTTCGCCGGAAGCAGAGATGCCGCAAGGATCGAGTCCGCAACCTTCCCCCCTCCCCTCCTCCCGAAGCACACCGCCAGCAAGGCCAGAAGCCTTCTGGAGCAGAAGGGCAGCCTGCCGAAGAAGGCGTATCCGGAAAGGTTGAGGTAGCTTCTGTATCCGCCGAAAAGCTCATCGCCGCCGTCGCCGGCAAGGGCCACGGTCACGTGCTTCCTGGTCTCGCGGCTCACGTAGTATGTCATCACGGAGGAATGGTCGGCGAACGGCTGCCCGTAGTGCCTTGCGAGTTTCGCACTTATATCGACGAGGTCCGGCTCGACAGTGAAAGCATGGTGCTCGGTGCCGAGGTGCGCCGCGGTCTCGAGCGCCCCTTCAGACTCGTCACACCATGACCCGCCCGTGGATATGGTGAAGGTCTTCAAAGGCGAGCCGAGCTGCCGGCATGCCGAGGCACTTATCAGGGCCGAGTCTATCCCTCCCGAGAGGAAGGCGCCCAGAGGCACGTCCGACCTGAGCTGAAGCCTGACTGCGTCGTCGAGCAAACCAGACAGCGCGTCGGCATCAGCCAGTCCAATTTCACCGCGAACACAAGGCCGCCAGTAGCGCTTGACTTGAAACTTCCCGTCACGCCATCTTAGGCACTGCCCGGCACCCAGCGAGAATACCCCCTTGTAGGCCGTCCGGGGAGAAGGGATGTAGCCGTACCTGAAAAATTGGGCCATCGCAATCTCGTCTCGGTCGCCAAAGGGAAAACTCCCCGACTCGAACAAGCCCTGCAGCTCCGAGGCAAAGAAGAACAGCCCAGAACTCTCAAAGAAATACAACGGCTTCTGCCCGAAACGGTCTCGCGCAAGAAACAAAACCCCCTCCCTCGTGTCATACAGCGCAAATGCGAACATCCCGACGAGATGCTCGAGCATCCCCTCCCCGTGCTCCTCCCAAAGATGCACAAGAACCTCAGTGTCACCATTCTCCTTCAGACAATGCCCCGACGACTCAAGGGACCCGCGAAGCTCAAGGTAGTTGTATATCTCGCCGTTGAAGACCACCCACACAGTGCCGTCCTCGTTGGACAATGGCTGCGCGGACCCGGCGACATCTATGATGCTCAATCTGCGGTGCCCAAGGAAAACCTCGGCTGCAACCTCCGGGACAGCCTCGTAGGACACCCCCCTCACGCCCCCCTCCCCCCGCGACAGCGCGGCATAGCCCTGGCCGTCAGGCCCTCGGTGCGCCAACGACGCGACCATGCGTCCAAGCGCCCCACCCGCCGATCGCATCCCCGCACCTGCCATACCCGCTATACCGCACATGAAAGCTCCTCTTAAACCAAGTGTCCGACCGCCTGCTTACGATATTCCGCGCACACGCCTTTGTCAACCGGAAGGATGATATTGAAAACGACTTGACCAGCAACGCAATCCGGGCTATTTTAAATGCCATGGACACAAAACTGACATTGAAAATGGATGATATGCTAGTCGAGCAAGCAAAGACACAGGCTGCGCTTCGCGGCAAATCGGTCTCGAGGATGTTTGGTGAATTCGTTGCTTCCTTGAAGACCGGTGAATCCGAAAAAGCTCTCCCTCCCCTGACAAACTCGCTCTTGGGTGTCGTGGACGGGCGCCGCATATCAGAGTCCGACTACAAAAGGCATCTACGAAAGAAGTACTCGTGAAAGTTCTGGTCGACACCAACGTTGTGCTTGATGTCCTTCTCAATCGTACTCCATTCGCCAAAGCGTCTGCGCAAGTTCTCGCTCTTGTCGAAGAATCTAAGATCGAGGGCTTTGTGCCACAACGGTAACAACCGTAGATTATCTGCTTGGCCAGGCACTCCCATCTGCAAAAGCACGCGATGCGCTTAAGCGCCTTCTTCTCATGTTCGAGATAGCCCCGGTAAACCGTCCAGTTCTCGAACAGGCTTTGCACAGCAAAATCACCGATTTCGAGGATGCTGTATTGGAACAAGCGGCAAGATTAATGGCTGTAGACGTTATTGTGACAAGGAACATCAAGGACTTCTCCAAATCCACAGTCGCCGTCCTGGATCCGATAGAACTGATTTCCACCGTGAAAACAGCGTTTCATGCATGATTCAAACAAGGGAGCTTCCAGCTCGTCTGCCTCCCCGGCGCAGCCCAAGGCGGGGGGAGCTTCCAGCTCGCCTGATTTACGAGAGCAGGATGCTCACGCCACTTTGCAGAATCCTCCATGACCAAAAATAATTTCCCCCATGCCTATGGACATTTAAGTTTTTTAAGAGGCTTTTAAAAGAGCCGTTTGACTGGCAATGCAATCCGAGCTATTTTAAACGCCATGGACAAACAAAAATCAAACGTATTTGAGATCGGCTCCAAAAGAATAAAATACCTTGCCTACGCTTTGGGATATCTGGTTGACACAAAAATATTCAGAAAAGAAATCCCTTTTATCGGGGGATTGGTGATAAATGAGAAATGTAATCTTAATTGCACTCAATGCAGTGTGAAGAATAGAAAGAACGTTCCAGACCTGTCCTATAGTGAAGCCGAAGAGGGACTACGTACTTTTTTCGACATGGGAATTAGGAATGTCTTTATCGAGGGTGGAGAACCGTTTTTGTGGAAAGACAAAAAGAAAAAGCTTGAGGACATAGTGACTCTGGCACGCGAAATAGGGTTCCAGCTTGTAAGTGTTTACACTAACGGCACATTCCCGATAAGGATTTCTACTGATTCTGTATTCGTTAGTATCGACGGGTTGAAAAACACCAACAACTCGTTACGTGGGAATGGCAAAAACATCTATGATGTGGCAATGGATAACATCAAATCCTCAGACCATGAAAATATTATAATCAACTTCACCATCAATCAAAAGAATAAAAATGAGATAGAGGAATTTTGCCAAGAGACAAAAAAAACAAAACAGATCAGAGGTGTCTTTTTCTATTTCCACACTCCTTACCATGGGGTAGACGACCTCTTTATTGACCTTGATGAAAAGAGGGAAATTATCAAAGGGATTCTCTCCTTGAAGGAAAAAGGCTATCGAATACTCAACTCCACTGCTTGTTTAAAAGGGGTGTCCAGAGACGATTGGAAAAGGCCCTCAAAGCTTTGTTATGTGTATGCCAATAAGAAACTATACCAATGCTGCAGAGCCATCGGGAATTACGTGGCCTGTAAAAATTGTGGATATCTTGGCTATCCCGAAATTATTCATATTTTGAAGTTAAGGCCTTCTGCAATTTGGTCTGCTTTTCATTATCTTCCAAGGATTTTTTAAGGGGGGGGAACATGTTGGTACAGCTTGCAAGATATATTCGGCGGTTGATGGCGGACAGGTCGGACACTCTGACCTTTACGCGCCATAACGAGCCGCCCACGGCATTCTCCGGCAATTTGGCCGAGTTTTATGTCCACATTCCATTCTGTCGCAATCTGTGCCCTTACTGCCCATACAACAAAATCCCTTATGATGCTGCCCTGTCTTTGGAGTACTACCGGGCACTCTGCATCGAGATTCGCCGCGCCAGTGAACGCTATGGCCGTCTTGAAGTAGGGTCTCTTTATTTTGGCGGCGGGACACCCACCCTCATGTTGGAAGAACTGGGCGACTTGATAGACAGCATGCAGAAGCTCTTTACTATGCCAGGCCACGTCGCAATTGAAACAACGCCAGCCGAGATCACACCGGCAAAGGCAAAGCTGATGCGCAGCCTAGGCTTTGGCCTGATCAGCATTGGCGTACAAAGCTTTCAAGATCATTTTCTACGGCAAATCGGGCGAACCTATGACAGCGCCGCCGCAAAACGTGCTTGCCGCATACTCAAGGACACCGGATTCCCGACACTGAATCTGGATTTGATGTTCGCGTTGCCCGGGCAATCAGTTGAAGAACTACAGCATGACTTGCAAGAAGCGCTCAGACATGAGCCGGAGCAGATCACCTGCTATCCGCTTTTCACATTCCCATATTCGACGGTGAGTCGCTGGATCGCCCGAAACCGCGTTGGTGTCCCGAAGCAAAGGCTGCGCTGGCGCATGTACAGCATGATCAGTGAAACTCTGGCATCACACGGCTACGAACGTTCTTCAGTCTGGAGTTTCATACGTAAAGGTGCCTCGGCATTTTCCTCCGTGACACGTGACCGTTATCTTGGATTCGGCGCGGGGTCTGCCTCCTACAACGGGCGTCAGTTCACTTTCAACACCTTCGATGTGCCGGAATATATTTCGGCCATTGTGAATGAAGGCGATTTCCCTACAGCAATCTGTATGCCTGTGAGCGCCAGGCTGGAACGTATGTTCTGGCTGTATTGGCGGCTATATGAAACACGATTGCCCAAGACAGGATACAAAGACTTCTTCGGAAGTGACCCGGAATGTGATTTTTCCGGAATCTTCCGGATACTGCGCGGACTTGGGTTTGTCGCAGAAGAGACAAAAGATCGGCTGACGCTGAACACCCGCGGCTGCCACTGGGTACATCTCGCACAAAACCTACTGGCTCTTAACGACATCAACACTGTCTGGAGCGCCGCCAAAGCCACACCGTATCCTGACAGGATACGCTTATGAGGTGAGTTCAACATGAAACGACTTGCACTATGCACTCTTGCCTTCATAGCCGCCATTGGACTGAATGGAGGCGAAACGTCAACAGCAGAGATGGAGACTGATGGTGGGACAACATACATGAGAACTGGGAATACCTACACCGTCAAGCATGTTTTTCAGAGCTCCTCAGAGATGGCGGACTTGCTTTCGATCTGCTTTGATTTCAAGCATCTCGAGGGATATGTCCGCCATCAAGAGAACCCCACGGGGAATGGCGACTGAGAATCTGTATGGCCGGAACGGCAACTTATGGAAAAAGATTTATTGAGCCGACTATTGAAATGCGCGCCGGGACTCCTATATTCATAGCATAGGAGCCAGTTCCAAAACTCCGCGCGAACCGCGTCGGGAGCACATGCGCGACAGAACCAACTCGCTGGGCGGCAGTCTTTTTGGATCGTCTTAAACATAATTATTGAAAGGCGGGTCTGTATGGACTTCAATGATTTTGATCCTCCGTCGGGAGTCAGCATAAGTTGGACGGAAAGGAGTCTGCGCATAACTCTGCGTTTCAATGCGCTGATAAATCTAGGGCTCGTGCTGTCATGGATACTTGTGTCTGTCTTTGCGGCGATACTGATTTTCAGCCCCGAGACCCTCCGTTTCCGGCCGCACGACATCAGTCTGCCGCTGGTCGCCGGGATATGGGCGGGGCTGTCCTTGATCTTTTACATTTGCCTCTCCCTGAGGACAGTCATCGAAGCCGGGGAGAAGAATATCAAGACAAGGCATTTACCATTTCATCTCCCGCTGACATCCATAATCCCGGTCAGTGACATCAGCCTGATTGATATAGAGTCCATAATCCGCGACAGGAACGAAAACCGCCCGGTATGCTTTTTCAATGTCGTGGCAAGCATGAAAAGCACACACCGGCGTCCATTGATATTCTCTACCCAGGACGAAGGCCAGGCGGTTTTCATCACCGAGATACTCAGCGAATATCTTGCCCAGTCGGAGAACTTCTTCGGGATTGCCGTCGACCTGTCCCCTTCTGACGACCGGTAACCCGAAGGGTTGACATTGCTCCGGGGGCACACCTAAGATTATCGTGTTGCATGTAAAGCCAGCTTCAAAACTACCCGGGCGCAGCTTAAGGTGGGGGGAGCTTCCAGCTCGCCTGCTTTACGGGAGCAGGATGCTCTTGCCACTATAAATGCTCCCGCCACTTTCCCCACCCACAGACTGGTCGGGCATACTTGCTTGATCTGTCCCGACCGCGGTGGCCTGGGAAGCCCAGAGGCGCGGATCGTGCGCCATCCCGTACTGGTACAATCATAAGACAGGTCTGCGCTGCCCCACCATACTCAACGGCACCAGTCTGTGTGCGGAAGAACGTTCGTGCAACATTTCCAACTTAACCGGGGTATTCAGCCTTGTTGAATGAATTGACAATTGCCTTTGCTTGAGGCATCTTCGCCTTGAGTTCCTCAATTTCGTCCGGACCGTCTGCGAGCGGAAGGCTAATCTGCCCCCCCCAGAGAGCGGAACGGACAATTCCCATGACGATTTCACAGCCTTTGAAAGCCTCATCAAAACAACACTGATGCACCTTGCCCGAGTCGAGCCAGTCGCCAATCTCCTGTATATAGGGAGGCATATCCAGATCGTAATTCATGGCTCCTTCACCCTTCAAGGAGCCTTTGGCTGTCACAGCTCTCCATCCGCCGTTCGTGAGCACCTCGGCGAATCCCTCGGTGCCCTGGACGCAAATGCGGTTCTTGCCCCACCATTTTGCGACTTCCGGCTGGTCCGGAGCACCTGCGCCGCATTCAACGACACCGCGGACACCATCGGCAAAGTGAATTATACCGGCGATATAGTCAGGGGAAGGATGGTTGTCAGCAAGCTTTGACTTCCCTGAAACCTGTCCCATTACCCATTCCGCATCGGGATTTCCAATGAACCAGCGCATATAGTCAACCATGTGGCTCATCATATGCGTCATCCATCCGGTCGCACTTGCGTAGACCATCTGGATCCTTCCCAGATCACCGCTCCGGGCTATCTCATTTACTTTCCGGTAGTGCGCTCCATATCTGTGCTGATGACTTACAACCGTCTTGATCCCGCTCGAATCAATGAGTTTCTTCAGCCTGAATGCCTCCATCATGCTCAATGCGACAGGCTTCTCAAACGCGATAAGCTTCACCCCGGTCTCGACGGCGGCTTTGACCATCTCGTATCTGATGTGCGGCATCGTGCAGAAACAGAAGACATCCGGTTTCATTTCCCTGAGCATTGCCGCAGCATCATTGCCCGTCCTGGGATTTCCCAGTGCGGGCGCCGACGCATTCAGCTTCTCCTGATCAATATCACAGATTCCCACAACTTCGAAACGAGGATTTGCATTGAATGCCGCCGCATGATGCTTTCCACGCTTACCCATTCCGACGACAAGGACTTTATGTTTATCCATGATTAAGGCTCCCCGTCAGGAATTGGCCTTGTCCCATTCGAGCACCTTGGAAATGGAATAGTCCACTTCCTCGGCAGTCAATTCCGGGAACATCGGCAGCGATACGCATGCTTTCGCATTGTATTCGGCGTTTTCAACAGATCCGTTGATCGCGTATTCCTTGCCCCACGGGAAACCCGCCTGCTTGTGGATAGCGATGGAATAATGCGTCTTGGCATCAATTCCGTTGTCGACAAGGAACTTATGGAGGCTCTCACGCTTCTCTGCATCTTTGGTTTCAACAACATAGAGATGAAAGACATGCCTGTATCCGGTCTTGACAAAAGGAAGCGTAATTGCCTTTACTCCCTTGAGACCCTCGAAATATCTATTCGCCCAAGCGATCCTCCGGTCGGACCATTCGCTTATGTGCTTAAGCTTGGCACTTAGGACACCAGCCTGAAGATCATCAAGACGGCTGTTAAATCCGAATGAATGGTGGTCGCGCTTGGGAGAACCATGATTGCGGAGCTTGCGTACAGTTTCATTTATTTCAGGATTGTCTGTGAACACGGCACCCCCGTCCCCGAAGCATCCAAGATTCTTCTGGATAATGAAACTTGTAGCCACGGCATCGGAGAATTCACCCTGCCGGAATGTATCGCCGCGGGCATCTATCGCCTGAGCATTGTCCTCGACAACTCTCAGATTATGCTTCTTCGCAATTTCCGCAATTGCAGGCATATCGGCGCACTGCCCATAGAGATGAACCGGTATTATCGCCTTGGTCTTCGGGGTTATAGCAGCTTCGATCCTGGCAGGGTCTATACATTTCGTCTTGGGATCACAGTCAACAAATACCACTTTAGCTCCGGTTATCCAGACGGCTTCAGCCGTTGCAAAGAATGTATTCGGATGGGTGATCACTTCATCTCCCGGCCCGATGCCGAGAGCCATGAGCACAAGCCATATCGCATCGGTTCCGTTTCCGACACCTATCGCATATTTACATCCGAAATACTCAGATAGCTCCCCTTCAAATTTCTTGAGCATTGGACCGAGGACGTATTGTCCGCTTTCAAGGACTTCCTGAATTTTAGCATCAATTTCATTTTTGATGTTGTGATACTGCCGGACATGACCGTAAAATGGTGTCTGCATTGCACGTTCCTTATTTTAGGAGTTAAAAATTTCGAGCGGCAGATTACATGCATTGAGAGCAAAGTTCAAGTATGTAACGCAAAAAACATGAGATTTTTTGTCAAACGCCCCCGTCCTCCGGGCAGGGTGCCACTTCATTTTTTTGGGGATGCCATGAGGAAAAATCTGCTGCCGAACTTCCTTACGTTGAGTTCGGAAAGAGAGGCATTTGGGGGGATGTGGAAGGATGAATTTTCAGGCAGTTCCCAGACAAGGAGTGCTGAGCCGAGCCAATTCGCAAAATCCTCATCCTTCGTCAGGGAACCGAGAAAATCGAGCGAGTGCTCGTACGGGGGGTCTGCCAGCACGAAGTCAAGCTTCCCTGCAATTCCCTGGAGAGACTTGTGAGGCTGGGAGGCATCTGCTCTATGGACGATTATGCGAAGATCAGCTTCAGCGACGGCCCTGGCGACTTTCTTTGAGTTTGCCTCGGCGATCCTGCAGCAAATTGCGGAGGAGTCGATCAGATGCACCTCTGATGCGCCACGGCTGGCAGCCTCGAGACCGAGTGTCCCGGCACCCGAGAAGAGATCCGCCACCGTGCTCCCGCCCCATGATCGAGTTGCAGAGATGCTGTCGAAAAGGGCTTTTCTCGATCGCACCGCAGTGGGTCTGACAGACAATCCGTGGGGTATATCGAGAATGATTCCCGAGGCCATCCCCCCGGAGATGGAAAGCGACATGTCGAAAACCTCCTATAGATATGCGGAGTCTTGGGTTTGTTCAGCCAATCCTGAACTCCTGCCAGTCGGGCTCATTCTCGAAGACCCATTTGTAGTAGTCCCTGCACTGGAGCTTCGATGCCGCCTCCTCATCTGCCACGATGACACAGCTCTCGTGAAGCTGCAGCGCGGTGGCGGAGATCATCGACGTTATCGGGCCCTCTACGGCTTTGGCTAATATCTCCGCCTTGGAGTTCCCGGTGGCAAGCAGGACTACCTGCCTCGCCTCGAGAATTGTGCCCAAGCCCATTGTAACCGCCCTCCGAGGCATATCCTCGGGGCTATCGAAAAGCCCCTGGTTTTGTCGTATTGTCTCCGGGGTGAGCGCCTTGTCGCGGGTACGGGACTTGAGTGCAGACAGCGGCTCGTTGAAGCCGATATGCCCGGTCTTGCCTATGCCCAGGATCTGGAGGTCGATGCCGCCGTTGGCCTTGATGTTCCACTCGTACATTCTGCACTCATCCTTGATGTCAGGGGCGTTGCCCAGAGGCAGGTGTGTGTTGCTGATGTCAATGTTGACCTTTGAGAACAGATGGTTGTTCATGTAGCTGCGGTAGGATCCCTGATGCTCAGGCGGGATGCCGATGTACTCGTCGAGGTTGTATGTCCTGATCTTGGAGAAGTCCAGACCCGACTCGATGTGTTTCAGCACGAGTTTGTCGTAGAGCATCTCCATAGTCCTGCCGGTGGCAAGGCCGAGGACCGAATCGGGGTGGCGGCGTATTTGCCTTTCCATTATCGTGGCGACGAGCTCGCAGGCCAAGTCGGCTGTAGGCAGAATAACAACTTGCATATATCCTCGCTTATTGAAATGCGCGCAATCTTAACGCTGATATTGTTC
>JAFGFR010000214.1 GCA_016930955.1 Victivallales bacterium
ATAGGTCTCCGACCGCCTGAACTCCTTGATCTCGCGCATCAGCTCCCCGAGCTGGCAGAGGGCCTCGGCCCTGTCAATGCCCTGCGTGCGAGGCTCTGCATAGGACAGCATCTTCAACGCCTCGCGGAGGCCCTCGGAGGTATTCGAGAAGGAGGAGTCCAGAGCCTTCAGGTATGCGGCCTCGACAAAGGGCAGAAGTGCGGGATTGGAGTGCCTGCCGGGAATCTTATAGTCCCAGCCGGCGACCAGCGAATATTCCTCGAACTGCTCGAGAGCCTTGGATATCTTGGCGATGTCCCTGGACTTCGCGGCGGAGTCGGGGCTCAGGGCCGCGCGGAGGAATGCCGGGGGCGGGAGAAGGGTTTCGCGTCTTGTTATCCCGTAACCGACGGCATCCCTCGATGTCCTGGACAGCAGCGCAAGCGCACGGCAGGCGGACGGGTCGGGGCTCGAACTCTGTGCCCGCGAGGATAAGCGCCACAGCGCCTTTTCGGCGGCCTTCCGGGAAGACTCGTGCCTTAATTCATTCTCCGCCTGGATTACCGCCTGCCACGAGGCCTTGCGGGAGGCATCAGGTTCCCTTCGCCCCTGAGAGAACACAGGCGAAAGACAGGCAAGCGACACCCCCAGGAGCACCGCCACCCTCAAAACCCGCCTTGCATAAATCACTAACATATTTTTCCCCCGTTTCAACCGCCCCCGCAGGGACAGTCCGCATACATGTGCCTCGAGACTTATGGTTTGCTGGAACAGAGCCAAGCTACCATCGGGACAAACGATGTCAAGGGCTGAAACGGGAAAAGATTCTATTTTTTTCCAGATGTCGAAACTCGAGCCCCACTTCCAACTGCTATATTTAGGATCATAGGGAAGTTCTAGAGTTCGTAAGTGCGTAGGTTCTAAAGTTCGGGAGTTTTATCTTTCCACGGCATTACGGCATTACCGCAACACTGCATTAGTCTGTGGTGTGGCAGTTATTATTTAACAGACCCTTAGTCCCTGAATATTCGCTGGAAGTCCATGTCCTCTGAGGCGAGGGTCTTGACTAGGAACCGAAGGTCCTTGGTTCTTTCGAGGAGCTGCCCGTAGTATGCGCCGTATTCCTCTGGGGTCTCTTTCTCTGAAGGCGGTCGTATTCCCATGAAGACCAGGTCGGCATCCTTGGACGATTTTTTGATCGTGTCGAAGAAGTCCCCGTTGCCGTCTATGATCTCGCCTGTCATCTTGATCCGTGCCTCCTTGATGAAGGAGTCGAGCTTGATCTTGGCGCTCTCGCGGTCTTCCTCGCCCCTGACGATGGTCTTCAGCACGACGATTGCGTCGGCCCAAGCCTCGCTTTTCCTGAGGAGGTATGCCATTGCGACCATCAGTGCGCCGTTGTTTGTCCTGCCTCCCCACCAAACGTCAATTCTCTTTTTTGCGCCATATGCATCTTCGTTGTCGCCGTTGTCTTTTTCCTCCGGCTCGCGGACGATTATGGTGTTTCTTTTTGACTCGTGGGCGAGCCTGATGAGATTTGCGAACTTCGCGAAATTCTCTTTTTTCTCGGTGATCCCGACGAGTATCGTGTTTGGGACGAGGGGCCCGAATCCGTAGGTGCGCACAAGCTCCATGGCGCCTTCGATCGGCGAGTCGTCGCGGACGACCTTCACCATGGCGGAGATGTCGTTCTTGTCCAGGTACGACCGCATGGCGTCCTCGATTTCCTTGACTCTCTTCACAGCGTTCTGCTTGTTGCTGACAATCGCCGCGACTGTCAGGAAGCCATGGCTGCCTGCGAGCGAATTTCCAAGCTCGACGAGATGCCATCTCGAGGATGGCGCGCCGGACAGAAGCAGTATGTTAGGCATCCAGTTTTTCTCGTCAACTTCGGTTTGGGACATCTTGTACACGGCGTTTCTGGCTGAGAGCATGAGAATTCCGTATCGAACGTCCCCCCAGTGGGCCTTCAATGAGCGTTTTTTTGCAAGCCAGTAGACTGTGGAGGCCACTGTCGCGGCCGCGAGGGTCGCCGGGAAGTTTATCTGCACCATGATGGCGAGGCATAGGGCCGCGCCGAAGAATGACACCGGCCACCATGTCTTGAAGGTGGGTCTCCATGAAGGGCTGCCCAGCAGTCCCTCGACCCCCGCACATGTGTTAAGCAGGCAATATGAGGTCAGGAAGAACATTGAGAGAATGGGTGATATGAAGTTCAGGTTGCCTGTCAGTATTGCGGCGAGAGCGATAGAGAAGGTGACGACCGTGGCGACTCTAGGGTCGTTGCCCTTCCCGTAGCCCTTGCCGAGGAAGCGCGGCAGTATCGAGTCGCGGGCCAGAGCCTGCATTGTCCTGGGGGCACCGAGCATCGAGCCTACCGCGCTGGAAAGCGAGGCGCCCCAAATCCCGAGGAGCACGATCACCCCCAGCCTTTCGCCGGCGATCTTGCACATTATGAGCGAGTCGTTGACAAGAAGCTCTCTGCCCGCCTCCGACGCGACGGGGATCAGATAGCCGAGGAAAAGAGGGATCGCCATGTAACAAGATAGCTTGCCCCGATCGCGGCCAAAGTGCCCCTGGGTAGGGATTTCGAGGGGTCCTTCAGGTCTCCTGACATGGCGATCCCGGCCTCGATCCCGGTGACGGCCGGGAAGAAAACCGAGAACACCATCCAGAACTTGTCGGGGAGTATGCCTTGTGTGGTTTGGGCGGGGTTGGCCGTGGCAGCCGCGTTCCCGAGGTCGCCCAGGGCATCTGCCGAGCCCGAGAAGAATACCACCAGCGAGGAGATTATGATTGTCAGCACGAGGAACTGTGTCTTTAGCGTGAGGTCTGCGGAGATATATGTCAGCACTGCAAGAACAACCAATGCGCAGACCCCGACCGCGGCCTCTGCGTTTCCGAAGTTGTCGGCAAGGAAACTCGCTGCTGCCGGTGCGTAGTTCGCAAGGCTGCCTACTACCGACTCCGCGAAGCCTGTGATGTAGAATGATATCCCGAGTGCCTGGGCGAAAAACAGGGGTATCCCTATTGCCGCGCCGGCCTCGAGTCCGAGGGAGCGTGAGATTATGTAGTATGCGCCGCCGCCGCCGACCTTCATGTTGGTCACGAGCGACGACATCGAGAGCGCGGTGACGAAGGTGACCATGGTCGAGACCGTTACTATCACCAGAGTCCAGGCAGTCCCGACATGCCCGAGCACCCAGCCGAAACGCAGATACATTATCACCCCGAGAATCGTCAGGACACTGGGTGTGAAAACCCCCTTGAACGTGCCGAACTTGTAACCCCTGTCTGGAGCTTCTGGAGCCATGGTGCACTCTCCTGAGGGCTAAGCCCCGAGGGGTGCAGGAGCCTTTTGCTTTTTCCCCTTCTTCGGTTTAGTGCTCTTCTTCCCCTTGGCATCTTCTTTCTGGGCAGCGGGTTCGGACAGCAGCCAAGAGCCCAGATACTCGAGGCATAGCGAGAGCTCCTTGCGAAGTTCGCTCCGGTTGACTATCCTGTCTATCATGCCTTTTTTGAGAAGGAATTCGGAAGTCTGGAAACCCTCCGGGAGCTCTGCCTGGGTGGTGTCCTTGATCACCCTCGGGCCTGCGAAGCCTATCAGCGCTTTCGGCTCGGCAAGTGTCAGGTCGCCCAGGGAGGCGAAGCTGGCGGTGACCCCCGCCGTGGTGGGGTGGGTCATGACCACGATGTAGGGCAGATTCTGCTGCTTGTGCCTTTGTAGCGCTCCGCTGGTCTTGGCCATCTGCATAAGGCTCAGCATGCCCTCGTACATCCTTGCCCCGCCGCTTGCCGTGACGATCACCAGAGGCAGCCTGCGGCTCGTCGCCAGCTCGGTCAGGCGAGTGACCTTCTCTCCGACCACGGAGCCCATGCTCGCGCCCAGGAAACGGAAGTCCATCACGCCAAGCGCGAATGGCCTGCCGTCAAGCGTGGCTGTGCCGCAGACTATCGCGTCGTTCATCCCGGTCTTGCGCTTGTTCGACTCGAGCTTCTCGGCATATGATGCCACCCCCTCGAACTTGAGCGTGTCGACGGACTCCATCCCTTCGTCTATCTGCATGAAGGACCCCTTGTCTGTCAGCAGATCCATGCGCTCCCAAACATCGAGCGGATGATGGAAATTGCACTTGGGGCATACGTTGAGGTTCTCCTTCAACAGTTTGCGATAGACGACCTCATTGCAGTTCTTGCATTTGTCCCACAGTCCCTGCGGTATCTCTTTCTTCTTGACCGGCAAGGTCGAATACTTGTTTCTCCTCTTGAAAAGTTGCATGTCAGACTTCTCCTTAAAACAGTGAAGGTTTGAGGAATATACCGGCTTGTCGAAAGATTACCAGCAAAAATGGCATCTAATCATCCAAAATAGCAGGCCGTTCGGCCACGGGGAGTTTTGAAACTGGCTCTCGGCAATCAGGTTTTTCTCCTTTTGCACCCTTCCTCCATTATCAGCCTGAAAAGCAGATTGTCCTCGAAGCCCTGGGCCTTGGTTATCCCCATGTGGGCGGCACGGAATAGCATGATGCTGTGCCATGGTATAGGTGAGCTCATATAGTGCCCTTTGAATCCGTCCTCGGCCCTTCTGTCCCGGATGGCGCTGGTTGTCAGTATCTTCCCGTCGCCCGAGCCGAACTCGGTGACCTTAACCCCGCCCGTTTTAAGGTCGGCCTCCGCGCGTCGGGTGGTCTTTATCCCGTGCCCGCAGACAAGGTTCAGTGAGACATCATCTGGAGCATCGCCGGCATCCACACTGATAGCTTTGATGAACTGGCTTGCCCTTGCCAGGCATTTCGACAAGTGCTCGAATGCGGCCTTTCGTCTGGCCGCCTCGCCTTTGACATCGGGAAGGAGCAGCTTCAAAATCTCGTCGTTGCCCTGTGCAGCGAGCCCCCAACCCATCCGCCGCGCAGGAGATACGCCCGGCTGTCGCCCAGGTGCACCAGAGA
>JAFGFR010000215.1 GCA_016930955.1 Victivallales bacterium
ATGTGAGGAGGCAGACATGAGCTTCACATAACGGCCAGCTTCACATAATTCTTGTTATGTTGAGCTCAACATAACAAGAAGTCTGAAATGGGCCCTATAGAGACCGCGCGCCAAGAATGCGACTTGGGATTTGCTGTCTCCTGTCGTGCGTCATCTATCCTTAGGGACGAGAGTCTCTGGCATAGGTTTTATGCCCATGCTTTGACGGAAGTGTTCTGCGGTTGCTTTTTTGATGTCATCGAAAGGTTCGAGACCCATTCTGACTTGGGTGTCCTTCTGCTGGTCCTGATAGATGTTGTAGATTGAGTTTGCCAGATTGAGATGCCCCTCGGCCTGCTCCTGCTCTCCCGCCGCGGCCATGTACATGCTCCTGAAAAGCAAACCGCTGAGGAGGTCGTATGCCTGCTGCGGGGTGGCATCGCGGGCATCCTCGCGCCATTCCTTCATGACGAAATCGTCAAGGGGGACTCTGTACACTGGATTGTCAGGGTTCTCCTTCCTGAGCTCCCTGTAGTAGCTCTCGGCTTTGGAGTATTTTCCGAACGTGTACATCACGACGATGATGTCCTTCATGAAGTTGCGCATGGCGTCGTGGAAGGATTTGACCTCCTGCCGCGAGTGCGCCGTCCTGAAGGCCTCGATGGCGGCATCGGCGACCGCCAGATTGGGTATCGTCATGAAGCTGTGCGACTTGTCCTGGTCGGCGATGAGCAGCCTGCCCCCCATGAAGGCATCCTTGAGCGATTGGGTGATCATCCTTTCACAGTCGACATTGACTTCGCCCTTCGCGTCATTCTCGATGCCCTTGCTTGCCCAGTAGATGGCGTGCGCCTCGGGGAGCCTCCAGTCGAGATCTCCGTACTTCCGGTTCAAATCGAGGATGAATGCTGCATCCAGCTTATAGGCCTCCTTGAGCCACTTCGCGCGCATGTAGTTGTCCAAAATTGCGATTTTCGCAGGGTCGTCGCCCAAGGCGTTCCGGACTTTCTGGGGGAGTCTGCGGAAGATTTTGAAGTCCTTCTCGATATCGGCGAAAGAAGTATATTTTTCCCGGAAGTCCAGGTCTTGCTCCATGAGTTTGTTCCAGAATTCCTCGGTTGTGCCGAGGGTTTTCATCAGGTCTTCCTCGTTGTCTGGCGCGGCAGCCATCCGCTCCCAGTCGGGCTCGCCCTTGCCGAAAACGGCCATCATCTGGTTCGCCAGCTGGTTCTTGTAGTACTGGTTGGCATCGTCCATGATGTTGCCGATCTTGTGCTGGTATATCCATCCGAGCTCCTTGTAGAGTATCGGGTCGCCTGGATTATAGACGAGCGCCTCGTCCCTTATGAGCTCGATTCCCTTCTGCACCCAGCGCCATCTGTCCTCGTGGGACGAGCAGGTGACGGAGATGTTGTAGGCCATGTTCCATGCAAGGTATGCCGTCGCGCCGGTGAAGCGCGGCTGGAGCTTGGTGATCCACGATGCCAATTGTACCATCTCGTAATACTTCCCCTCCTCCTGCAGTGCGTTTGTCCTCAGCCACAATATGTTTGCGAGAAGCCCCCTGAAGCTTCCCATGACGACAGTTACAAAAGCGACGATGGGCGGGGCGTTCTCGATGATGTCGGTGTCGGTGAGATTATTTTCTGTCTTGATGGTGTTGATCCTCGACTGCACAACGGATATCGCAGCAATGACAGGGATTGTCAGCAGCAGCACAAACAATATTCTTCTTGCCTTTGCGAAGCTCATTTTCTCACCACCAACCCCAGCTCGCGTCTCCTGTATATCCACAGTCCCAGCGCCAGTATTACGGCACACTTGAGGAAGACGTTGAATATGATGATATTTCCGATATAGGAGTATTCGATCAGCTCCCCGTCGGCGAGTTGTGAGGATACCTCGAACTTTTCCATCGGCACGAGTAGAAACATCAAGAACCTGCTTACCGCATTGCCCAGCGTGTCAATGAAGGTGTCGCCTGAGGTCGCGCCCATGGAGGCCATTTTCCTGTCTATGCCGATAAGATAGCTGGAGAAGAATCCGAGCAGGAGGTAGCCGAAGACTGAGAATATCGCCACCGGGATGGAAAGGAAGCCCCCTATGGAGCATGACAGCGCGCCGAGGAAGCATATTTTGATGAAGATGACGAAAACCCCCCTTATGTAGTTGCCGAGGAACCCTGTGACCTTGGTCAGTATCTTGGGCCCGTCGGCGGCCTGGAAGAACAATGTCTGCCTCTGGGGGTCGAAGTTCGAGAACGCCACGACGACATTGCCCTGCTCGTCAATGACCATTGGGCTCATGACGATTTCGTTGAACACTCCGCACATGATGGTTTCGGGGTAGTTTGTCCTCGGGGAGAACACTGACCTCAGGTATGTCCCGGTGCCGTCGGGGTCGGAGGGGGTCTCCTTCTGCATTATGTGTATCCGGGTGGCCCAGATACCCATGGTCTCGCGCTGTTCCTTGGATGACACCTTGCCGACGAAGACCCTGTACCTGAGGAAGACTGGAGTCCTGTTTTTTTTATTGAGGCCCTTGTACAGCCACATTTGGTTTTGTCCGGGGAGCACCTCCCCCATGCTTGCCGTGACGCGTTTTGATATTTCGAGGCGGAGGTATCTTTTCTCGGTCTCAGTCATTTTCTTGCCCTGTTTGGCGGCCTCCTCCAGATGACGGTTGTATATCTCGTCCGTGATGCTTCTCGTGTCCGGGAGCTCAGGCATGAACACTCGCCTGCCCACAAGTATCTCCGAGCGTATGCGCGACTTCTCGGACTCAGTGAATGAGCGTTTGTTGAATTGCCACAGGACGAGTGAGTATACAAGGACGGAGGAAATTGCAAGTAGCGAGCCGTTGACCATGACGATGCCGGCGAACTTCCCCGCCCAGACGAGCAGACGCGACACTGGCTTTGTGACTACCATGTGTATCTGGTAGCTTTCGATGTCGGCACCCATGGCGAAGCATCCGAGCCAGATTGTCGAGAGCGAAAGCAGAAAGCCGATTGTGCCCAGGCAGTATTTCAGGGAGACCTGGATATGTGCGTGCGCGGTGCCGTCGCCGACAACGGAGACGGGCAGCGCGATCACCGTGAACACCAGCAATGCGAGCAACAGCTGGAATACCCGCGATCTGAGCGCCGATCTGCAGGTCAGCTTCACTATTGCCAGAAAAGCAGACATTGTGGATTACCTTATAGCCTGTCGAACTCTGTCACGGCCTCTATTATCCTTGAGACATCATTTTCGGAGAGCCACCATCCCACGGGGATGGATACTTGTTCTCTGACAAATGTGTCCACCCCGGGGAGATCGGAGGGGAACTGGCGGAAGGCGGTGTGTGTGTCGTTCCTCGCATGGACCTGCGACACTGTGATCCCCGCCTCGGTCATGTGCTTCATGAAAGCGATGCGGTTCTTGGCCCTTACTGTGTACAGCCAGTATGAGCTTGACCTGTCGCTCTGGTAGTCGAGAACGCGGACATTGTCCAGATTTTTGAAGGCCTTGTTGAATTTTTTGGCGTTTGCGCGGTGCTTGCGGAGAGTATCGGAGACATATTTGAGCTGCTCGATCCCGATGGCGGCGGTGACGTCGTTCATATGGAACTTGTATCCGTATTCCAGTATGTCATTCTCGCAGCGGAAGTCTTTCCGTTTCTGTGTGCGGTCGATGCCGTACCACCTCAGAAGTCTTCCGCGGTCGCAGTCCTTTTTGCTCCTGCAAGCCAGCGCCCCGCCGTCAATCGTCGTCATGTGCTTGATTGCCTGGAAGGAGAAGCAGGCGAAGTCCGAGCATGATCCTATGGGATCCTTTTTGTAGGTGGCGCCAAAGGCGTGGCATGCGTCCTCGATAAGCTTTATCCCGTGCTCGGAAGCGATCTGGTTGAGCTCATCCAGATCGCAGGGGTACCCGCCCCAATGGACGCACATGATCGCTTTGGTCCTGGGCGTGATTTTCTTCCTCACGCTCTCGGGACAGATGTTGCCGGTGTCGGGGTTTATGTCAGCCCAGACGATATTTGCGCCTTGGGCGAGTATCGGCTCGTTGGTGGCGGTGCAGGTCATCGCTGTGGAGACGACATCGTCGCCGTGCCCGACATCTG
Source organism: Victivallales bacterium (assembly GCA_016930955.1). Lineage (GTDB taxonomy): Bacteria > Verrucomicrobiota > Lentisphaeria > Victivallales > JAADHT01 > JAFGFR01. The sequence continues at coordinate 4,087 of JAFGFR010000215.1, forward strand.
CCAGTCTCAGCGCGAGCTGAAGCGCCGCAGTCCCGTTGTTTAGCGTCAGCACGTTCTCGTTCTTGAACCTTCGCGCAAGGAGGCTCTCGAACACCTGTGAAACGGGGCCCTCGCCGATATACCCGCTGAACAGTACATGTCTCAGCGGCTCGAGTACCGACTCGGGCATGAAGACCTTGAACAGCGGGATATCCTTGCCCCCGCCGCTCAGCATGGAAGATACTTTCTTGTCATAGCCTTTCATTTGTTTTATTGCCTCTCCTATGGTGAAAATTAATCATTTGTCCAGCGAGTTGTCGGCGAGCAGAGTCTGGACGAGTTGTGATGCGAGAGCCTCCGAAATCCTGCCGGCATATTTTTTCAATGTCCTCTTCCTCGGAGAGAACTCATCGGCATTCAGTACAGTCGTGGCGTGGTTCAAGTGGATGACGTACCTGCCCATGGTCAGTGTAGGCAGCTCCACAGTCTTATGCCCCCTTTTCAGCAGCTCGAGATATAGCCCCTGCCCGGCGGTGAGGTTGAGTTCCTTGCCCATCAGGAAGTCGAGTTTCTCCTCGCGCAATATCTCTGTGCGGTAGAGGCAACAGATGGTCCTGTTGTGGTAGCGGTACTCCGCCTGGCGCTCCTCCGACCAAAACAACTTGCGCTTCCATGCCTTGAAGTCGGTGGCTTTCTTCAAAACGGTTTTCAAAAGCGGCACGGACTCGATCTTCCCCGAGCCCACGCAGGCTATCCGCCCTTCAGCGTCGAAGTAACCCAGAAGGTCGTCCAGCCAGCCATCCTTGCGGATTATCGTGTCGGAGTGCAAAGTGACATAAAATTCACTCCCGCACTTCTCCAGCCCGATGTTCAAGCCTGATCCCTCCGCGTCGCTGCCTAGTATCTTCTTCTTCTCGAAACGGCGTTCGACCAGCTCGATCCAGGGGACTTTACGAAGGTAGTCCAGAGACTCGTCCGCAGAGTCGTTGTCAACCACGATCACCCTGTAAGGCGGCCTAGTGAACTTGCGGATGCTGCGCAGACACAGTTTAATCAGCTGCGGGGTTTTGTAGTTGACAACGCAAATGGTGGCTCTTGTTTCGCCTGTCTTTCCCGTTCGCATATTTTAAGCCGCCTGCCTGAGCTTGAGTTAATGACTTCCGATGAAACTATTAATTTATTCTGAGTAAGGAATGATGCAATGCCCGGATTGAAATAAAGCGATAAAAAAAAGGACTGGGCGAACTCCCGTGAAGGGAATCAATCTCAAAACTACCCGTG
>JAFGFR010000216.1 GCA_016930955.1 Victivallales bacterium
TGCCAGTCCCGGAGAACCCCATCTCGATGGCCGCGGACAATATCCACTTCTCTGGCAATGAGCCTTCCCTACCCTTTCAGAACACAATCATATTCAAGCTGTCAGACAACGGGAATGTTATTCTTGAGGAAGAATACTATTCAATAGGCGGCGGGTTTATCCAGCGCAAGGGCGAAACCATGCCCGAGCCGACGGAAGTCCCCCATAAATACCGCAACATGAATGAGTTCCGAAGGCTGATGCGCGGGACAGACCTATCTCTTGCGGAACTAGTTCTTCAGAACGAAGAAGTCATGGGCGGGGAAAAAAGGGAGGATATCCTTGCTGGTGTTGACCATATCATCAACACCATGTGCGATTCGGTTGACAATGGATTAAGATCCGACGGTGTCCTCCCCGGCCCGATCGGATTGCTAAGAAAGGCCGGTATCCTTTTCAAGAACTCAAAACAATGCAATCATGAATCCGAACGTGCACTTGCGAGACTGAATGCGTTCGCAATGGCTGCGGCCGAAGAAAACGCGGCAGGGAGAAGGGTCGTCACAGCTCCCACATCCGGCTCGGCAGGCGTGATCCCGGGAATCATCTACATGCTGCGCAACTATTTTGACATGAGTGACTCGAGTTTGAGAGACGGTCTTCTGGCTGCTGCATTGATCGGTTCTATCGCGAAACATAATGCAAGCATCGCCGGGGCGGAAGTCGGATGCCAAGGGGAGATAGGCGTGGCTTCAGCGATGGCGGCGGGCCTGGTCGCATATGCAAAAGGATGCAGCGTCAAACGAGTCGAGAATGCCGCCGAGATCGCTTTGGAGCATCATCTGGGGTTGACCTGCGACCCGATAGACGGCTATGTCCAGGTTCCCTGCATCGAGAGGAATGCCGTCGGTGCGGTCACTGCCTTCAACGCATATATCCTGGCCTCGGCGGGAGACCCGGCAAGGCAGAAAATATCATTCGACGAAGTGGTTGAGGCAATGCTTCAGACAGGAAGGGACATGTCCTCGAGATATAAGGAGACAGCAAAGGGGGGGCTGGCGGTTTGCGCAGTATGCTGTTAGAGCCAACTTCAAGACTCTGCGTGAACCGCGTCAGGAGTCGAGGTCGGATGGGAACAAGGCATCCATACGAATACCGGAAGGATTTCCCATGAAAAAAGACAAGGCTGTTTTCATGATGGCGTTGTTGGTGGTCGGGAATCTGATCGGGGCGGGAATTCTGGCATTGCCCATACAGACCGGCGGGGCAGGCGTGCTTTTTTCCGTTGTGGCGATGGCGGTCTTTTGCGGGGCGATGTACTTCTCGGCAGTGACACTGGCGGCGGAAGCAGTCGAAGCGCGGACAGACAACTTCAACTATCCCAGCCTTTACCAGCGATACCTCGGGACGTTCGGGAAATGGCTTGCGACCATCACAAACATGCTCATACTTTATGGATTGCTGACAGCATATCTCAGCGGCGGCTCGGCGATCATATTGGGAGCCTTTGGAGTAGCCGACGCGGAAGGCCATCGGCAGCTCGTGACAATTCTGTTATTGTTTGCAGTGCTCTCTGCTTTGACCATGTGCGGGACGACGATCATTGCCCGCTGCAACGGACTGCTCATGGCTCTGCTCGGTGCGACTTTCGCGGTTATCGTGATAATAGGGGCAATCCATATCAAGCCTGAGCGCGAGTTGTTTTTCAACATCCGGTTCCTGCCGATAGCTGTCCCGGTCATCCTGACCTCCTTCCATTTCCACAACATCATACCTTCAGTCTGCAGACAATTAGAATGGGACATGGTGGCAGTGAGGAAATCAATGGCGATAGGAATGATGATCGGCTTCTTCATGAACCTTATCTGGGTCGCTGTCGGGATCGGGGTGCTGCCTCTCACGTTCGGAGAACACAGCGTCGTCTACTCATACCAGCACGGACTGCCCGCCACCGTCCCCATATCAGAGATACTTCAAATGCCCTCATTCAGCATCTTCGCGGCTGTCTTCGCGTTGACTGCAATCTGCACTTCCTATGTGGCGAACGGGATGGGGCTCATGGATTTCAACAAGGATCTTCTTGCCAACACTATCGGCAAGTCCGGCAAGATTCTGATGGGGCTTTGCACATTCTTGCCCCCGCTTCTGATAGCCATCTTATTCCCGAACGTATTCCTTAAAGCCATAGGTGTCGTGGGAGGGGTCGGCATAGCAGTCCTTTTCGGCATATTGCCGGCGATCGTGTTTTTAATCAAATCCAAGACAACCAGGGGCAAGCTGCTTGCCCTTGTCGTTCTAACGCTATTCTTGAGTGCCCTCTGCTTCGACCTTCTGGATGATTTTGGGATAATTGATTCGGCGGTGGAAATCGAACGTATCGAGCGGATGCCGGACTCGCCGCCAATAAATCCAGATCAAGCACAGGGCCAGCGTTTGACAATAAAAGCCAACAGTCAATAGTCAATGGTAAAACTCAGGCAACTCATAGGGACACAACAGCACCGGACATGCCCTGGCATCCGGCATGTGGCGAAGGTTGAGGCAGGAACATGAATGACAGCGACAAAGGAATTTTGCGGGACTTGGCTGAGCGTTATGTCGAGGTGGCGTCGGATCCGATACAGGCTGTCCGGCGCGACCCTGGCGTCGGCGCAACAGCTTGAGGAATACCCGTCCGTTGATATATGTCAGGGCGTTAGCTTGGCATGAGATGCCCGAGTCCGAGTGTGTCCGCGAGGAATGCCGCGCGTCTGTCCGACGTTGTCGGGGACATCATCACTGTCAACATTGACCGCGGTTCCGCCTACCGTATGTGGACAGGCGACATATCCACCGATTTGGGCTACCTGCGCGGGATAGAGAATTTGATGTTGGACATGCTGGACAATCCCGGATGGCTGCATCGCCTGGTCAAGTTCATGCTGCAGTACCAGCTCCCGATACTCGACAAGTTTGGACTGGTCGCCTACGGCTGCTGCGAGGACCTGACAAACAAGATAGGCATCCTGAGAAAGCTCCGCAACCTGCGCCGCATAGCCGTGTCGCCGTTTGCGAATGTCGCACGCTGCGCTGAACAGATCGGGCAGGACTGTGTCATCAGCTACCGTCCAAGCCCGGCGGACATGGTGAGCTACGGCTTCGACAAGTACAGGATCCGCTCGATCCTTAGGCGAGACTTGCAGGCATGCAAAGAATGCCATTTTGGATGCGAGTCCGGGACGATCTCAGCCCACATCGTAGGCTTTGAAACATGCTGAGTTTTGCAGGATGATTTTCTTTAGGTCAACAGTCGGGATTTTTTTGATTTTTGCTGCCAGGGAGTAGATGTCTTCCACATCAACAGGGCTGTCGTCTGTCTCGACAAACACATTATCGGCCGGGATTCGGGCGAATACGTCACGTAGTTTCTGCGAACTTCGCAATTCTGGGCCGAACGACAGCATGATGCCGTGCGAGATCAGCTGGGAGGCTGTCTCGATGTTCCCGGTGAACCGGTGTGCGACCCATGGCAGTTCGCAACGCAGTTTCTTTCTGATGGCGATCAGCTCGGGATATGCCCTGACACAATGGACAACCACAGGTTTAGACAGGGACTCAGCTATATGGACGTGATGCGAGAAGATTTCGGACTGTATCTTCATGCCGGGCCCTTTGAGCCTGTCCAGCCCGCACTCGCCGAGTGCCACGCAATTGTCCTTCTCTGCGAATTCCGCAACTGTCGCCATGGCCTTCTCGGTATCCGTCGTGACAATATTCCATGGATGCAGGCCGATCGAGAACATCCCGGGCCAAGTCTCGGCCAGCGAACTCTCGGAAACGTCGAAGCTGACGATTGCATTTTGACCCGCGTTTTTTGCAGGATAGTGCCTGTGTAAATTGAAAGCTGCAATTGCCATCGGGGTTTTCCAGTCTATAGTTATCAAGTCCGGAAGATAAAATACCTTGAGGAAGCGGAAATGAAAGAGTACGAAGTATCTTTGCCTGAATATGGCAGGCGTGTATATGCCCTTGGCGACACCTCGCTTTTCGAGTGTCTTGCCCGTGCCGGTGTGATGCTCCGCTCGCCATGCGGAGGGGCGGGGATTTGCGGCAAGTGCCTTGTAAAGGTGGAGCAAGGGGAGCTTCCCCCAAGCCGTGAATGTATAAAGTTGCTGACGACTGGACAGATAGATGACGGCTTTCGTCTGGCCTGCCGGTGCAGGATATCGGGGGACATCTCCGTGGTCATCCCCCGCGAGTCGCTTTTCGAGAGCGACACGGTAACCTTGATGGCGAAAGACAACGATGAATGTTCGGCAAAGGCTTTTAGTGGGGCGAGGCATCCGTTGGTCGCCATCGAGAAGATCACATTCAAACCCCCGTCGCTTGAGAATCCTGTGGCGGACCTGACACAGCTAAAGGATGCCATCGGGGATCGGGAGGTTTCCCTGAAATGTCTGCGTAAGCTGCCGGAGGCAATCAGGAAAGGCGGCTTCTCGGTTTTTGCCGCGATGTCCGCAGACCGGCTGATTGACATATGGCCTGCCGGCGCGGAACAGCCGCAGCCTGTGAATTACGGGATTGCCATTGACCTCGGGACGACCACTCTCGCGGCGGCGCTTGTGGACTTGTCCACGGGACGGCAGCTTGCCACACGCGGCACACTGAACCCTCAGGTCCGCTTCGGCGAGGATGTGCTGAGCAGGATATGCGCACAGGGCGAAAGCTCCGATAACTCCAGCGACTTGGCCGATTGTGCCTTGGATGCCTGCAACACATTGATCTCAGGCCTTGCCGAGGAGTCCGGGATATCCTGTGGACAGATACTTTCAGCGGCAGTCGCGGGAAATACTGCGATGCAGTCTTTGCTTCTCGGGATTCCGGCAAAGCATATGGGTCAGATACCTTTCGCGCCTCCTTTCTCCTCGACTTTGCGCTTGAAGTCCGCCGACTTGGGGCTTGATACGCATCCTGACGCGGAGGTCGTGGTCTTCCCGGTGATAGGGGGCTTTGTCGGGGGTGACATCACAGCGGGGATTCTCGCCTCCGGGTTGTGCGGAGCCGAGCATTCAGGCGAGGACATACTTTTTGTTGATGTCGGCACCAACGGTGAGATTATCCTGAAGAAGGGCGCCCGGCTGTATGCTGCCGCCGCCGCCGCCGGGCCGGCGTTCGAGGGTGCAGGGATTACCCACGGCATGCGCGCTGGCAAAGGCGCGATCGAGAAGGTGGTCATAAACAAAGACGGCACTTTGCTGTACAATGTCATCGGCAATGTATCCCCGGTGGGGATCTGCGGGTCGGCGCTGATAGATATTGCGTCCGAGCTTCTCTGCAGCGGTATACTGGACGAGACCGGAAGGATACAATCGTCTGAGGAATGCTCGGGGGCACTTCGCGCCCGCTATGCCGACGCGGCTTCGCTGATTTCCCGCATAGTCCCTTCGGAAAAGTCCTCCGACACCTTCGATTTCGTGATCGAGCCTGGGGATTCCGGGAGGGATATATGCCTTACACAGAAGGATGTGCGAAGCCTACAGCTTGCCTCCGGGGCTATCCGCGCGGCGATAAATATCCTCCTTAAGACCGCTGGCATGTCCTTCCCTGACATCCACAAGATATTTGTCGCAGGCGGTTTCGGCAACTTCATCCGCAGGTCTCATGCCAGGCGCATCGGCATGCTCCCGCCACTGCCGGACTCGAGGATATTTTACATCGGCAATACCTCGCTTGTCGGCGCGAAATGCGTGCTGCTGTCCGCCGACATGCTCCACGAGGCGGAAAAGATCATAGGCGAAGTCCAGTTCGTGGATGTCTCCTCGGATATCGAGTTCCAGATGGAGTTTGCCTCGGCGATGATTTTCCCCGGCGCTGAGGCGGCAGACGCATGAGGGCGCTGGTGCAGAGAGTCTCAAGCGCATTTGTCGTCGCCGATTCCGCGTCTGCCGGGGAGATCGGCAGGGGGCTTCTCATTCTTTTGGGCGTTTCATTCGACGACACCGAGGCGGAATGCAACTTCGTCGCCGAAAAGTGCCTCAACCTCAGGATATTCGAGGACGTGAACGGCAAGATGAACCTCTCGGCGCTTGATGTCCGGGGCGAGATACTTGTCGTCTCGCAATTCACCTTGTACGGTGACTGCAGCCGCGGCAGGCGTCCGGATTTCACAAAGGCAGCCCCGCCGGAACAAGCAAGAAAACTATATGACATGTTCATCTGCGAAATGCGCAAGTCCGGCCTGACAACCCGCACGGGTGTATTCGGCGCGATGATGCAGGTATCGTTGTGCAACTCCGGCCCCGTGACCCTCCTCGTGGAGAGCCGGACAAAGTAAATCAAAAGAACAGTCCCACGCAGCATCACCTGACGGGGTAGCGGGGCCGACCGTCTTCTGGCGGCCGCGATGCACCGGTCAGGTGCATGGACAGGTTGGATTTCGGGTTCTCTGAATCGGTCGACCGCTGGGCCGGGTTGTCAGCGATGTACTGGATAATCCGGGTTAGGGACCGGTCATTCCGCACGATGCTGTCGTGAAACGATTTCTGCCAGCGGAACTGGTCGTGTCCGGCAAGATGGATCGCCTTCGATGACGTCGTCTTGAATGCAGTAACCAACGTGGATAGCGAATGGGCCGTGCAGGGACGGGGCTCGACCCGTTTGCTGTCGATCGAACTGGCGTCAATGGTGTTCGCGGAACGGTCAAGCCCGTTCCCTACGGGGTTGACGATCCCAATCAACGCATGGATGTGGTTTGGCATGATCACATACGGCTCCAGATCCACACACTGGTATTGCTGCCCCAGCCATTGCCATTGATCGTCGGCAATCGTGCCGATGTCGTTAAGCAGGACCACGCCATCCGTTCTCGTCGCCGCCATCGTCCACCGACTCGACAGGGGGCAGCTTCAATGAATCGCCGATGACTCCTGTTTTCATGGGCATGCCACTAATCTCTCGTTCAGCATCTTGTGGCCATCATCGAGCAGGGACTCGATTATCCCGACGGAAGTCTTGATCTCGGGTGGACTGAGCAGCGGACTGAAAAGTGGCAAGGACGGATCCGGACGCATGCAGTAGGACACGAAATCCGCCAGCTCGTCCTTCACTTGATTGTTGTCGGGCCTGACCCATGACGGCACGCCGCAGTCCAGCTCATTCCCGTCCAAAAAAAGCCTCTTCGCGGAGAAGTTGCCGTATATCGAGGAGGCGAAAAGCGACGAAGCGCTTCTGCACGCGATCCTGACCTCCCGGCATTTTCCCTCCCCGGGCTGCAGCCAGGAGACGAACAACGACCCTTCCAGGCCTTTCTCATGCCTTAGGAGCACCGTCGCCTCCTGAATGCTCCCGTCCTTGATCCTTGCATCCGCAAGCTCATGTCCTTCGATCTTTCCGAAAAGATACATGGCCAGATCCAGATCATGGATAACTTTGTCGGTGATGATGTCGTCAGGGATGCGCTTGTCGTGGGGTTGCGTGCGGCGGAAGCTGTATCCCTCGGCATCAAGCAAGCCCTCCGAGAAAATCGAGCGCAGCTTTATCGCTGCTGGGTTGTAGCGCTCCACATGGCCCGACATCAGACGGCATCCGTGCTTCTTTGAAATCCTGAAAAGCTCGCGGCATTCCTCGGACCTTACGGCGATGGGCTTCTCGACGAAAGTGTGGACACCTGCCTTCAGAGCGGTCGAGGCGAGCTTGAAATGCGTTTTTGTGGGGGTTGATATGACCGCGATGTCCGTCTTGATTTCGGAAAGGAGCTTGTCCCAGTCCTCGTAGAACGGTATCCCCTCCGGGAGAAGCCCCTTCTTCTCTGGCGACTTGTCGCAGGCCGCGCATATTTTGATTTTCGATATCTGCGAGCCAAGACCTGACTTGTAGTACTCCTCCGATTCGCCTCTGCCGAGACTGAGCAGTGCCTTGATGTGGTTGGAGCCCATCCTGCCCAGCCCGGCAAGGGCTACCCGGACACTGTCGGCATCCCGGCTGATAAGACGATACTTGTTTTTTTCAGAAGACCCCATGCTTTTCCCGACTCAATTCAAATGAGCTTCATTCTTTCCGCGGTCGCCGTCGCCAGGCCGATGTCGGGAATCGCCAGATCGGGAAGCCGCGAAAAAGGAATCATCTCCGCCGTCAAAGGGCCATTGTATCCGACTTCGCTCAACGCATTGCATACTTCCTTGAAATCAACTTCGCCGTCCATTATGTCCTCTCCAAAGCCATGCAGATTCCCGCCCGCCAAGGCATCGCCCCTCCAGTTCTTGACATGCACGGCTTTTATGCGGCTCCCCAGAATTTCCACATAGTCCTGCGGGCGGACATACAGACAACAGTTGCCTACGTCAAAATACATCCCAATTTTACCCGACTTGAACTGGTCAAGATAAAAACGCCACTCGACGGGAGAGAAGAGAAAGCGCCCCCAGACATTCTCCAAGGCGATGTCGGTCTTCAGCTCCTCCGCCAGTCGCTCGAGCTCCAGAAGCGATTTCGTTGATTGATCCCACACCGTCTGATAGGGGACAACCGGGCGCGACGCATCCCAGGCCACCCGTGTCGCTCCCGGCACAACAAGGACGCTTTCCGCCCCGAGCCAGCTTGCGACATGCAGGTATTTTCTGGTGAAATCAATGGCAGCGCTCCTTTCTCCTTCGTCGGGCGACCCCAGAGATTTGCCCCAGTAGAAACCGGTGGCGATAGTCCTTAACCCTATGCCCTTCTCTCCGGCGAAATCCGCGATCCTCCTGCATTCCTCCTTGGATATGTCTTCCTTGATCGCGTCCCCGACCGTCAGCTCGACTCCGTCAAGCCCTTGCTTCTCCGCCCATTCAATGAACTCGAACGGGGACTTCTCCCCGCCGAAGCCGCCGAATACCCAGTAGTTCAGTGCCTTGTACATGCTCAACCCCTGTATTTGATTTCCACGGTCTTTCCGCTGTCAACGGACTCCTGCTCCGCCATGACGATATTGAAAGAGTCCGTGATCTCATTGAAATCCTGATATTTATCAGGGGATACATCGTCCCTGACGCAGTTCAGGAAATACGACAGTTCCCGATGCCATCCGGTGGGAAGATTTTTGTCGGCGACCTGAGGGGATTCCACCTCCCCGTCCTCCCAGTATATCTGGTAACCTTCTCCAGCGAAGCGGACGGTCGCCCTCTCGAATATCATCTGGAAGCTCATCTCGAATGGCACCTTTTTATTGGCGCACCAGCCGCCCTCGGCCGCTATCAGGCAGTCGTCGAAGTGGTAGTTGGTGATGATGTGGTCGGTGCCGCCGCGGCTCCTCACGGAATTCACGCCAAAGCTCGTGACCGCCTTAGGTCTGCCGAACATGAAGCGTATGAAGTCCGTGTCGTGCAGATGCAGGTCGAGAAGCGCCCCGCCGGACAGCTCGCCGTCCATGAACCAGTTTTTCCAGGAGTTGCCAGTGATGTCCGGGGAAAGCCTGCGGAAAAACGCGCTGCGTATCCTGCCGAACTTGCCATCCTTGTAAAGCGTTCTGGCGTGGTAGTATTCCGGCCAGGCTCTGATGCACATTCCAACATTGAAATATGATTTGCCGCGTTTCACCGCCTCGGAAAGCTCGTCGAGCTCCCGCAAGGAGCGGCATACTGGCTTCTCGCAGAACACATGTTTTTTAGCTTCAAGAGCTGCCATCGCAATGCTCGAATGATCAGGGGTGGGAGCGCAGATGTCGATTATTTCAAGTGAAGTATCCGCAATCATCTCGGACGCAGTACTGTAGGCTTTGACTCCCGACAAGTCGAGAGGCTTCGAGTTGTCTCCACCGCCTATGTTCCCTACGACCGTGCTGACATCTCCCGCAAGCTTCACGGGGTCAACGTCGCATATCGCTCCGATCTCCGCGTCCTCCAGGCCGCGCCATATCCTGAAATGCGTCGTCCCCATGAAGCCGATCCCGGCTATCCCTATTCTCGTCTTTTTCATTGCAAAGTTCTCCTTGTCCAGGGGATATTATAGCCGCTTGGTTCCAGGATGTAAATGGACAAACGTGCAAAGATGTGGACTTTCCCGCAATTATTGGCAGCCAATCTCAAAACTGTGAGCGGGGACGCGGCAGACGGGAAGCGCGACTCGGGAAAGGAGTCATGCCGTCAGGTGTTTGCATCTTCCCTGCGGCGCGCTTCTCTCGGGGTGGTTTTCCTGTATTTCCTGTAGAGCCTGGAGAAATAGAACCTGTCAACGAACCCGGACTGATATGCTATCTCGCCGATGGACAGCTCCGGTCGGGTTTTCATAAGCTCCTCCGCATGCGAGAGCCGCCTCTCGATGAGCATCTGCTTGAAGGTCTTCCCGTGGCGTTCCTTGAGAAGGTGGGATATCGAGGAAATGCTGCGCCCCGCGAACTTCGCAAGATCAGCAACCCTTACATCCTGCCTGAAGCGGACATCCAGGAACTGCCTTGTCTTATCGTGGAGCCAGTCGCCACTCAGACCCATCAATTCTCTTTCCGCTATGTATTCCACAAGCACCTTGAACATCCTGAGTATGCCATGCTCCCTGCCCGGGGGGATGTATGGAAGGTCCAGATAATGGCGGCTGAGAACGGTCGCCGCGGCCTTGCCCGGGCATTTTTCCAGGATTTTCCCGGACAACCGCAGTTCATCCCTGAACTGCCCGATCATGGCGTAGCCCAGCAACTTGCCTTCCATGAATACCGGCATGACGGCTTCAGTCAGTCCCGCATGGCAGCGGTAGCAGACAAGTTTTTTCTTCCTAAGACATTCCTCCTGCTTTTTGGAGTCGAGGGCCTGGCACATTCCCGGCATCAGCTTTTCCTGTATGAACCTGCAGTAGTCCGAGCAGTCCCTAAGCCTGTCTGTCCTGATGATATGCCCGTCGGAATCATAAAGGACAATCCTCACGCCGATCGCCTCCGCGAAGGAATCAAGCAAGTTCTGCACATCCTCGTGCAGGATCAGCTCGATTGACGCCTCGGGGCGCTTTTTGATTGCCATTTTGTTCCTCATGCAGGTTAATATAGCACTTTTTGCAGGAACGTCCATCTTTTTGCACGTTTGTCTATTTTATTTTTTCCTGGAATGTGTATAATATACTGAATGGACGGACAACGAGCCCCGCGATGCTGGTTCCGTTGTAGGCGAGAGGTGTAGCGTGGGGGCACTTCAAGCAACCGCAGGGCGAGCAACAAGAGGTGTAGCCTATGCAAACTGAAAACAGATTGTCTGGGAGAATCGGAAGCCCGGGAGAAGGCCCCGGTGTGGAAAGCCGCCGAAGGCAAAGCCGTATGAACATACGGAGCGTAGCGGCAAACCGCATCTCCGGTTTGGTCGGTGGGGTGAAGCCGATGTGCCACAGGCACAGAGGCTTCACTCTAATAGAACTGCTTGTGGTTATCGCGATCATATCGATATTGGCGAGCCTGCTTCTGCCCGCGCTGGGTAATGCCCGGGATTTGGCTGCAGAGATTGCCTGCGTTTCCAATATGTACCAGTGTGGACAGGCCACCGCCACCTTTGGTGTCGACTACAACAGCAATTTGCCGGCTCCCTACGCCAGGGACAGATATTTTAGTCAGTGGGCATACGCCACCATCAAGCCCTACTTGGGCAATTTCTCTGCCGAGAACAATGGAAGATTAGATGACGGCCGGGTTCCAGATGTTTTGGGGTGTCCTTCGCTGAGGGGCAGGGATAGCAATGACAGTGGGGTTAACAAGGTGTGGTCATCCATGACTTATGCCTACTGGGTGGAGCAGACGGACACCACTGGGGGGAGATGGTGGGGGGATGGCAATTGGACGGAGGATGGGATTGCCATGCGGTACCCATTGGGCAGAATACGTTTGCCGGCGGAAAGGGCGTTGTTCATTGAGACGGTTGTGAGCACCTTTGTTGACGGGATAGAAGGGGCTTGCGGAGTTCCCCCGTACATATGGATCTGGGGACCCGAGCATATGGGAAGGAGGCACTCTGGAGGCAGAAGATTCAATATCCTTTTTCTCGACGGGCACGTCAGCGGCGTTAACTTTTATGAGTATACCAATCCGTCCGGCCGCTCTTGGAAATTATTCAGCGAGCTTGATCCAAGTGGTGTCTGACCGGAGGTGGCGGCACGTTGATCCTTGGCAATCAGGCCATTCCCAGTGCCGGCAAGAAGTCCAGCGCGGCTATGTGGCAGATTTAATGACCCCACCCTTTGCGAGGGGAGTTTTCGCGGATGAGAAAGGATAGTTGTCCATTCAAAATTTTGGCGACCTTCGCTTTAGTTTATTCATGGAGTTTTCCCGTTTTCGCTGGGGTTGCCGGCCAAAGCCCGCTGTATATCAGGGTGTCTTTGAAAGAGGTGTTGCCGGCGGCACCAACCATGCTCGGCGTATCGTCTTACAGTCCCGCGCATGTCTGCCATTTCCAAGGGATTGCTGCCAATGATGGGAAATTGGACAAAGTAGAATGGGGTTGGCATAGGAGGTTGCCTTGGGGGGATGTTGGATCGCCTTTGATGTTTACCCCCGGGATGTCCTCTGGTTGGTTGTCGGCGGATGGTCTTCTGGACGCGGGAGGTCCCAAGATATATACTTGGCAGTGCTTGTTGGTTTTCGCATGGTATCAAGATGGAGGGCCGAGGCCTGTTCTGAAAGACGACGGCAACGTATTGATGTACAATGCCAAAGTTGAGTTTGCCACCGCTCCCGCCGAGGAGTCGATTTTCGCAGTGGTCAAGGCTAGGGAAGACTTTTGCAACATGGTAATCTACCTTTCGCAGCTTGGCGAAGACCCCCGCGACTGGTCGGTGCGGACGATGGAGGAATATGCGCAAAATAGGCGCGATGTGTATAATAAGGCCAAATTGCCCCGGCTCCCGAAATCCAAGCATTTTTTGGCTAGCGGCAATTACATGGAGGGGTACCATGCGCGGTTTTATAGTCCTGATGCCAAAAAAATGGAGGATGCCCTTCTGGATTTGCTGGGTGTTAACAGGAATGTGGCGCATTTTGCATCCCCGTATTGTCTAGCAGAGGATATTTGGGATACTCAAGTCGAGGAATCCCTGCTGGAATCGCTGTTGAAAAACCCGCAGCAGTGGCCGTCCGACAACAAGGGTGGCAGGGAATTGGTATTCAAGATGGGCGACGAGCCTTTATTGCCTGCCCCTTCAAGCTTGGCCGAGTCTGCCGCCGGCCTGGGTCTGTTCAGAATTTGGCTAGCTGAGCGCGGCCGCAAGCCAGGAGATTATGGGCTATCGGATTTCAGTGAGGCCGCGCCCATTGACCGGAACGCAATTGATTCGCGGGAAAAAGCCCTGTTGTACCTCGATATGGTATTTTTTTTACAGGAGAGTTCCGCCAGGCTTTTTGCCGCCTATACCCGTGCCATCCACCGGGCGACGGCTATAATTGCCCCCGGCTCAAAGCCTTTGACTTTCACCTCAGCCCATTGGGCGGAATTAGAGATAACCCCCGACTACATTTTCGAGGGTCGCCACGGGGGGGCGGACATGCAAGGACACCATTATGGCTCCGGGGACAGTTTCGGCCCTCGCCAAATCCATGTCGATCTTTTGCTTTCGGATTTGTTCCGCGGGGTGTCCGAGCGGTATGGCATCCGTTCGGGATTGCTCTGGTTCCCGTCGCGGATCAATCAGGGCGAGGGGGTAATGCTCAGTGGACTGGCTGCCCTCAACGCCGGCCTTTCCCACTTCCACATGTATGGCTACGGCCCGATGTCAAGCGGATGGGAATGGTTCAGCGACGACCGCTACAAAATTGACGCTTTCCTGGCGGCCGCAAGAGTCTTGCGTCTTGGAGCCATGTTCGAGGATTATTGGATGGTGCCGGGGAAGAAGGCGGAGGTGGCTACGATTCTCAGCCGCTCAGGGTCAGTTTGGAACCGTCCCGGTGACAACCCGTTTATCGAGGCGAGTGGTAGTGACGAGGCCAAGTCGAGATTGGGGGAGACCCGTTTGTGGAAGGCCAAACCACTTGGCTGTTTTGGTTGGCTTTGTGAGTTGCGGATGATCCATGCTGCCCTGCGATGGGCTTCGTTACACAGCGACATCATCGGCGAGGAGGAACTGGATGAGGGGGCGGATATTCTCGGTCAATATCGGGCGATCTACCTGTACTCCCCGAATTTGTCCCACTCAGCCCGTCGGCATCTTGCCAAATGGGTGGAGGACGGTGGCGTTTTATTCCTGGATGCCATGGCGGCGACCCGCGACGAAGCCGACACAGTGTCGGATTGGCTTCCTGATCTGACGGCCGGCAAAGCGAAAGCCAGACTAAAAAAAACGCAACCAGGCAAAGGGACTTATTTTGAGCATGATTTGAGCCGGATGCCCTCGATTGGAGGGTTCGTAGACCCGAAGTGTCCCCTTGCCGCGTCCTACCGCGTTTATGGAGCGAGGGAGGTCGTGGAGTTCTCCAAGGATGTCCAGTGGCAAACTCTAGCCGTTTTTGATGACGACGGCACCCCCGCAGTGGTGGTTTTTCCTCTGGGACAAGGCAAAATAGTGAAGAGTGCCGTTTGTCTTGGAGCCTCACTGGCGGCGACAGCCAATCCCCCTTTTCAAGGGTTCAATCTTCCTCCCAAACGGGTGTTCATCCCAGTTACCCGCAATGACTACTTCAGTGGCCAAGGTATCCCTTTTCGCATCCGTGTGGATCGGATTGTGCATGAACTGCTTGTCGCCCCCGCCAGAATAGCGGGAGTGGTGCCGACTGTTACCGTTGACCAGCCAATGGTGGAGGGCAGGTTGTTCGTCGTTCCAGATGGAAGCCGAGCCTTGCTGACCTTGGTCAACCACGGGCCCGATAAGCACGCCGCGGTGGGGGTGTCTTTCCGCCCGCCAAGGAGATTTAAAAAAGGCAAAACCATCCGTGGCCATCCAGTGGATTTGGAATGGCAAGGCGAAACCGCTGTGACATGCCTGCCATTAGACCTATATGAGATCATCAAATTTACCGAATGATTGGGTTCATATCACGAACCAATGGACATCGCAAATTGATCGCGTCTGTCAATTCGACAAACCGCAAAGTAAATGGAGAGAATTATGTGGAGAAGTGAGTTTGCAAGAGGCTTGGTGGCTAGGCTCCCTAAGACTGGAACACTCGTCCGCATGGGGATTATAGCCTCCGTGTCGATGATGGTTTCCGCATCCGTCGTTTGCTTGGATATTGGCACCCTCGAGGACATGTCGCCTAACCGAGAGGTAAGTGGAGTAGTGGAGTCCCCCGGGGAAGGCTTGGTGAAGTTGAAGGCCAATCCATCCTGGGGAATGAAAACAGCCTCTTTCCTTGGCGTGGCTATGCCAGCCGGTGATGGCGACTGGACCGTGGAGGGGGATCTGGTGTTCCGTTCTGACTTGTTGGGCCAACACGCGGGAATATTCGTGGGGATCCCGGATTCGGCTGTAACCTTGTCGCTTGGTCGTCTTGCGGGAGAGCAGGGAGTGGAATTCAATATCGGACTGATAAATAATGTGGCGAATCGGTGCGAATTGACACCCCTAGTGACGTATTCGACTGGAATTGCGGTGCGTCTGCGCATGGCCAAGATCGGCGACAACCTGTGGGGATTTTTCAGCGTTGACTCGGGCGGCAGCTGGGAGCAGGCCGGGGTGTTGCCGGCACCAACCGATAATCCGGCCAGTTTTGGGATTTTTCTGGAAGACCGTAATACCTACGAGAACGAAACGCGTATCGCCGATCCATCAGTTATAACGAACGGCGAGGCGGTTTTTAGTTCTCTTGGCTATTCGGCGGGAGCCGATGATCGTTTGCTGGCGGCCATTCCACGGGTTTACTTGAATGTCAAACTCAAGAATGTTGAGCCCCAAAAACAGACCAAAGTTGGCGGGGTGTTATACGGGAAAATGCACGAGCGGCTATTTCGTTTTGGCATGGATGGCGGCACTTTAAAAAGGCTGGATGTCAGTTGGGCAAAGCCCTTGCCTTGGGCGGAAATTCCCAAGACGGCGGCACTTGTTCCAGGAGGCGAGACCGGATGGGTGGATGTTTCGGAAATTTTCGCTGTTCCCCGAACCCAGTCGGTGTTGGCGCTTTCTTTCTTCCAAGACGAGTTGGGACAAGCCGCTGGCCAGGATTTGGGCAATGTCGGGCTTGCGGATGTGGAGGTTTGTTTTGCCACTGCTCCATCAAAGGATGCCGTGGTCAAAACCATCCAATGGCGTGCCGAGTATCCGACTCTGGGGATGTTGCTTCCGCGCAATGCTGGAGGATTGGCAGAATGGGGCGGTGAGGTCAGGACATTGGACGAATACGCCAGTTCTATTCATTGCAAGCTTGATCAAATGGGTGCCAAGCCCTTAAAGCCAAGTGCAATCTGGTCTGCCGCCTGCTATAGTCTTGGATATTGGGGGTGTTTGTACTCTCCCGCCGGGCAGGCTGAAATGAGCAGTATCGCCGAGTATTTCGGTGCCCACACACCTTATGTCCTGTTTAACCCGGTTGTGACCAAAGATCCATGGGCAGACGATTTCGCGGAAAAAGTGGAAGAGTTGGTCGCTGGAGCCAAGGTGCCGGCTGAGGAAGGTGTTTGCTATGTCAAGCTTGGCGACGAGCCACATATCGTCCAGATCGGCCATCTTGCCGATTCTCACAACGGATTGACGCTTTACCGCAGGTGGCTTGCCGGGCACCTGGCAAATCCGAGTGAGGTTGGATTTGACTGCTGGGATGATGTCCTGCCACTGGAACGCAAGGATGTCGAGACCAAAGAACAGGCTCGCCTATACTGGCTGACTGTTTGGTTTCTTCAGGAAGCCACGGCCGATATGTTCCGCGTCTACCGCGATGCTTTCCACAGGCGCTGGGACGGGCAGATCATGATCGGCACTGATGCCTATTGGTCGGGTTTCGACTCAACCCCAGACTATTTTATCGAGGCGAAACTTCCAGCCTTCGATGTCTCCTCCCACCACTACGGCAGTGGTGACACTGTTGGTGCCCGGCAGACCAATGCCGACTATTTTGTCGCCGACATGTTTCGTTCGGCCAAAAAATTCGGCAATATCGAGCGTCAAGGGGTATTGTGGTTTGTTTGCCGAATAGCCAATGCCGAGGGTGTTTTGCTCAGTGGCATCTCGGCGCTTAACCGTGGCACCACATTTTTTCATCTTTACGGCATGGGGCCGCGGGCCGCCGGCTGGGAATGGTTTCTTGACGACCAATGGAAAACCGAAGCTATGGCGGCGGCCGCCACCACGATGGAGGTTGCCAACCGCTACGCGCCGTATCTGTTGTCCGGGGGCAGCCACAACCAGGCCGAGGTGGCCTTGGTGTTGAGCCGCAGCTCGGTGGTGTGGGCAGATGTCGCCGACGACCAGATGGTGCGCATATTTGGCCATGACTCCGCCAAGGAACTCGCCGGAGAACGTCGGACGGATGCTTCGGTTGGGCACGTCAGCGGCTGGGCTTGTGAAAGGAGAATGATCCACACCGCGCTGCAACA
>JAFGFR010000217.1 GCA_016930955.1 Victivallales bacterium
CCGAGGCAACGCAAGCAAACCCCAGGCGCAGGAATATTTTTCCATTTTCCCGAAAATCGGGGAAGGATAAAAACCTCGCCAGGGACAGCTCCGGGCACGGTAAAAATCGACTGCATCCCTTTGCTCGCGATCCATACCCTCTATGAGCATGGAGGACGAGGGATCGGGCGGGGAAATCCTCGGGCTTTTCGGTTTATGATTGGACATTTTCAGATTCCTGAAGTATATAGTCATCAGAGGCCGGGTGCACTCCCTTTCCTCATACGAACTGTCTTGAACAGGACTTGAGTCTGGGATAGTAGATACGACAGTATCGGCGAGCCCCCGGCCATTTTGTGCTCCATGTATCAATCTTTGGAAAGGAGAATGTGATTATGTCAGATGGTCAAAACGCAGAAGAGGCAGAAAACGCCATTTATACAGCACTGATGGAAGTGTTTGGCTTCCATTTCGACGGTGAAAAGTTTAAAGACATTAAAGAGTTGATACTGCCGGAATCGTTGGTGGAAAAAAATGATGATTTGGAGCCGCACCTATCCCGCGCTCTAAAAAGCATATGGAAAGAGGATCATTCTATGTTTTGCATGTATCTAACCCATCTGCTCAAACATAGAAAAAAAATGCAAAAGAAACTGGGTTCACTCAAAGGGGATGCCTTGGTTATACTGTCTGATAAAATGATTGATATTTTAAAGACATTGCCCGAAAGGGATCTCTCCCCCGGAGCAAAGGAGAGAGTCAAAAATATTAAAAGGGATTTCAAACAGTATTTCAAAAAGTCAATTATGCCCGAAGAACCCTTAGTCACAAGAGGCGGGAAATTCGGGATATCATTCTTGAAAGCTGCAGAGCAGTACGAGTCAACTGACCGCGACTGTGAAGATAAAAAAATGATTAAGGAATGTGCTCTATCGACCAAAAAAAGATGGGCTCAGTTCAACAGAGATTATGGTGATATGCGTCCTATCGGAGAAGGCAAGTTGCGCGCATTGTTGTATGATTATGCAGATATGGCGGATTTTGTTCTGCAACGTGAAAAGGGTATAAATCTAAGCAAAAATTTTCTGATTAAGATATTTGAAGAGTACGGGGAACCATGCAAAACGATACAAAGCAAATAGGGGGAATACGCTCATAGCGGCACCCTCTCTTCGATGTTCAAGGGGCAATTGGAGTTCAACCCTAATTTTATGCATGCCTCTGGACTGAAAATTGTCGTGCAATCCAATTCTGCTTGTAAGAAATCATCCATAGCTTGTCTTCCTGACTGGCGATCTTCTCTCTTTGTCACGCAGCTCAGAAATATCGCTTAGATCCTTCCTCCTGGCAGGTTCAAGTTCAATGCTGAATTCCGCCACGCCCCGCTTTTTATCAGAACCAACCTGCTGTGCGCTGGGGCTTCCTTCTCTGACGGGAAGGAAGCTAAGAAGGAAGTTTTTAATTTTTTCTGACATTTTTTTTGCCTCAAATATCGGCAACATCTCAATACTAAGCCTATCGAAAAGGAATCTCATACGGAAGGCCATCCCACAGGTTGTATTTTACCATCATGACGGAAAATGTTTGAAAAAAATGGAGGTAAAATGGAACACAGAGGGATTAATGAAATGCGATATCTGACAGTTGCTGAAGCTGAAAGATATTGCAAGATGTGTCGCAAGACTCTTTGGAGACTTGTGAAGTCTGGCAAGTTGAAGTCTATCAAGCTTTCCCCTGCAAGATCTGGCAAAGTTTTTTTTGATCTTCAGGACATTGATGACTTCATGTCTTCGATGAAGGAGGTGCAATCATGAGCATTCCGCTAGACGTGTTGGATTTGGCGTGCTATCCGCTTAAACGTCATCTTCCCCACATCACTCCTGAACTTCTTGGGAAGGCGCTTGATATGGCCAGGACGGATAAGTCGGAAGTCAACCCCGGTGCATTGCTCACGGTCAAGGAGGTTTCAGCGCACCTTCATATCTCTACTTGCACTATATGGCGAATGATCCAGGCCGGCAAAATTAAAACCGTAATTATAGGTGATAGATGCCGGAGAATCCCGGAGTCAGAGGTGTTCCGGCTTGGGATGGTGAAATGATAGGGCGCATGCTTTATGCTGCGCAGAATGGAATATTGCAGAAGAAGTATTAAAAAAAGGAAAGAGGTAGAAAATGAAAGTTGCATATACAAAGGCTGGCAACGACATGTATGGTCCGATAAACAGTGAGATTCTAGAATGTTGTCTATGCGGCGAGCAAGACTACGAAAAGCTCTATGTGCATCGGCTTGGAATGGCAATAGGCATGAGGGGCGATGACTACACGTTTTGTGCGAAGTGCTGGCATTCCCGGACGCTTGGGAAAAAACTGCTCGAGCTTCTCAGATACCCACACGGGGCGGTGTTGCAAAAAGAATGTCTTAATATCCGCGAGGTGAAGCCATGAAGAACAAAGGATGGATCAGGCTACACCGCAAGATTCTGGACAACCCAATCTGGTCGGGGGAGATGTTCACGAGAGGGCAGGCTTGGCTTGACATGTTGATGATGACTGCCCATGCGGAGACTTATGTGAGAATCCGAGGAGTCAGGATAAACCTCATGCCCGGCCAACTGGCTCTCTCGGAACGGGAATTTTCCGAACGGTGGAAATGGTCAAGAGGTAAGGTGGAACGCTTCTTAAACGACTTGGAAGCGATACAGCAGATAATAACGCAAAAAACTAATGTAACTACCTTAGTTACAATAGTTAACTGGAAACACTATCAAGCAGTCGATACCACAGACAGTGCCACAAACGAGACCACAAGCAAGACCACAAGCAGGACCACAGACGGGCCCATACAAGAATGTATAAGAATTAAAAGCATTAAAGAAGATACTAAAACCCCCACTGCTTCGCAGTACCCCCAAAGGGGGCAAAAGTCATCTTCAAATACTGGGTTCGATGAATTCTGGGCGGACTACGAGCGCAAGGGGAGCAAGAAGGCGACCAAGGCGGCCTGGGACAAACTAGCCCCAGCCGACCAGAAAAAAGCCAGGGAGTCTTTGATCCATTATTTCGTGGAGAAGCCCGAGCGTCAGTATCGGAAGGACGCTGAGCGATATTTGAGGGACCGTGTGTTTGAGGATGTGCTCGAGCGTACAGAGTTCCCGGCCTTGGATGGAGCTGACGACGGTTTCGGCGACGATCCTCTCGGGCTGAGGTATCACGCCGGTCCACTGACTGACGAGACAGCCCGCGAATCCGGCAGGCCGATCCCTGCGATAATGAAGTTTGGCAAAGAGGTGTTGGTATGAGCAGGGCAGATTTAGGAGACAGGCCGTTGCCCAGCGACGTGGGGATTGAGGAGCAAACTATAGGCATACTGCTCAGCCTTGAGGACGAGCCGCACAAGTTGTCGAGGGCGCTTATGGCGCTTGAGCCTGGGGATTTTCATAGCGAGGCTTGCCGTGCCTTGTTCAATGCCGCCATGGAGACGCACAGGCGCAACGACCCTGTGAATGTGATAACCGTCGGCACACGTGCGCCGGAGCACCTTGACTACGCTTTGGGGCTGGCGGCGAAAATAGCCACGACGGTGATTTTGGATTTCTGTCTGCGAAGGCTGAAGGAGTTGTCCGCGCAGAGGAAAGGGATAAAATTGAGCTATGCGCTTTGCGCTTCGTTGTACGATACAGACGATACGGCATCTTTGATGGGGAAGGCCGCGGAAGATCTTTACTCTGCATCGAGGTTGATGTTGCCCGGCGCTGTAGGGCGCGACGCGGCGAGCATAAAGGGCGAGGTTACAAGGGATGGGATACGCTCCGGTTTTGTGACCCATGACTACAATGACGGCGGCTTCAAGGCTGGTGGGTGGACGTTGCTGACGGGGTTCCGTGGGGACGGGAAGACCACGATAGCGCGGCAGTTCGGGGTTGCGGCCGCGATGCAGGGGATAAAAGTATTCGTCTTTTCAGGGGAGGCCCCTAAGGAACGCGAGAAGAACAACTGGGCGCGTTTGTTTGCGGAGCCCGGGGAGATACGTGCCGACAAAAACACGGGCGGCAGGCCGGAGTTCACCTCCCCTGCGGCGGAGCTGCGGTTCAACGAGAGATTTAAGGGGTTGATCCATTTCACTGATCTGGGAACATTCGAAGGTGCGGCTCCCGGTCGGCTGTTTGACGACACGCTTGCCCAGATGCACGATTTTGCCCAGCAGGGTTATTATCTTTTCATCCTCGACAACATGTCCGTCTTGAACCAGGGCGAGGGGAACAAGGAGTTTGATGAGCAGGCGCGGATCTCGGCGGCGCTGAACAAATTCAAGGTGCGCCACAACGCACATGTGATCTTGATCTGCCATCAAGCCAAGGGGCAGACTCGTGTGACAGGGAAGTCGAAGCAGGAGGATCTGGCGGACACTGTTTTGCGGTATGTTCGGGTGAGGCCGCAAAACGCGGCTGATATTCGCCCGTTCCTTTCTCGCGCAAAGCTGCCGCCGGAGATAACCAACCAAGTCTCCGCGCTGCTGCTGGTTGATAAGGTGCGTGACGGGGGTACAGAGCAAACAGCCTATCTGTCGTGGAACGGCACGTTAGGGGCATGCGTCGAGCTTTCGACGTTTGAATATGCGAGGATGTATGAGGATGCTGGGTTCTGGGTGAAGGCTGTTTCAAGGTTCCAGGACCTTGACAGGGACCTTGGGGAACCTACGGGGGAACCTACGGCGCAGCGTCTGCCCTACAAGGAATGACGGCGGTGCGATCTGGAGAAAAACAGCCAAAAAGGGCTCTAGAAATGCGGTATGGAAATGGGCGATATGAGGAAAGAGGCGGTTTTCGTGAAGCAAAAAGCAACGGAAGGTATCAAAAATGAACAAAACAAAAATGGCTGGGACAAAAATCCGAAATTTCTCAAAAATGATAAAAGCTGAGACGGAAGTCCAGTTAGGAACCTTGAAATCAGCGATTCAAGGTTCCGTGGAGGCTGAGTTTCTGACAGTTCCGGAGGTGGCGAAAGTGTTGAATATTTCCTATTCTCTGGCGAATAAACTGCTGTCCAGCAACCAGATAGAGTTTATTCGCATCGGGAGGCTGCGGCGTGTTTCAAGGTTCGCCCTGGCGGAGTACAAGGCTCTGAGAGTTTTGTGCTATAAATACCCGGAGATGTCAAGGTCATGCAAATAATTTGTCCGGCTTTGTCCTGGAATGTCCCGCGTTTGGGACATTTTCCGGACAAATGGCTCAAGGTTGTCAAGGTTATGGTTTTTGGCGGTTCAAGGTTCTTTTTTGGTGGTTCAAGGTTATCGGAGAGGAGGTCTTTATGGGGAGACTGGCGGCATGGTTCCGTAGGTTATGGCGTAGGTTGTTCAAGGTTCCGGGCAAGGTTCCCTCCAAGGTTCTCTGGAAGGTTCCGGAGGGATGCCCTAGTGTTTCCTCGGGTGTGGGCTTTTTCATTTTGAAGCACATTCATTGAAGTTGCTATAAAAGTTGTCGCTGATTTCGGATAAAATCAAGTGGAGAGGGCCGTGTTCAGGCTTGATTTGTCAGCATGGCGGGCATAGGTTCAGGCAATGAAATAAGGCAGAGCTGTTTAAATGACATCATTTTCTATGTCCGGCGGCAAGGGGGCTGAGGTTGTGGAGTCTCCTTCCCGAATAGTCCGTATTGTCTCCGGCGGGCAGACCGGGGCTGACCGCGGCGGACTCGATGCCGCCATCGCGCTCGACATCCCTCATGGCGGATGGTGCCCCAAGGGCAGGCTCGCCGAGGACGGCACCATCCCCGAGATGTACCTGCTGGATGAGATGAAAAGCAAGTCCTACCTCAAACGCACGGAGAAAAATGTCGTCGAGTCAAGCGCGACGGTGATATTCTCCGACATCCCTCCCAAGGGAGGGTCGCTGAGGACAGCACAATTCGCAGAGAAACACTCCCGGCCATGCCTTTGCATTGATATGACTATGCCCGTCGAGGATGCAGTGTGGCGCTCCGTCGAATGGCTCCGCGACCTGCGTGACCCGCAGATAACCCTGAACGTCGCCGGATCGAGGGCAAGCAAGGCACCGCAGCTCCAGGAATGGACATCGGATGTGATCACGCAGGTCGTGTGCCGCCTGAACGATGTTCAAATCCCCGGAACTCCCGAAGAGCCCGCAACCATCGCAATCCCGTTCTTCCCCGACATCAAGATCGCCTGCGGCTTCCTCCGAGATGCCGCGACAGGCTTCGAGCCGGAGACAATGTCCATAGAAGACCCGCACCGCAATCTCGACCCGAGAAAGCATTTCATCGCCCGTGCGGACGGCGATTCGATGGACGGCGGGAACTCCCCGATTCGCCACGGGGACCTGCTCCTCCTCGAGATCAATGCCGGCGGGACAATCTCAAACCAGATATTCGCCGTCGAATACCGCGACCCCACAGGCGACACAGCATACCTGCTCAAACGAATCGTCAAAGACGCCCCGAACAAGTACCGCCTCAAATCCAATAACCCGCAATACCCGGACATCATCGTCCAGAATGACTCCATGTTCCCCTTCGCAAGACTCAAAAAAGTCCTGGAGCACGAAAGCTAATGTAGCCGCCGATGTGTCATCGGCAATTCAATTCACCCGATGTCCCTTCCGACATGGTGCCACTTCAACTTCCCAGAGGTAAGGTTGTCTGACGTTCCAACGTGAAAGCGGTGCTGGCGCAAGCACCGCAGTCCAAGGGACGGCTGACGCCGTCGGCTCTTTCGCGGATTCAGGCGAATATGGTTCGATTTGTCGGCTTTCATGAAGATTCAAGTGACGGAGTATTTCCTGCCTTTCTGACGCCTGAACACAATTCACGGTTTATAGATTAGCGCGAAAGGTTAAGTTGAAAGATTAGGGAATCTTAGCCTCGTTTGAACTCCCTCTCTTTGTGTAGATCTATGGGAAGGTGCTTGGCGAACAGTGGAAAATCCTTGTCAGTGGTGTAAATCGCGATTTGCCGGCGCACCGCGACTGCGCATATCAGGAAATCTGTGTTAGATCCTTGAACTCCCTTGTCACGGCATGTGTTGAAAAACCTCGCTGCAGTAATGTAATCCTCTGTGGTAATGGGAAGGTCATGGAATGCCGCAAGGTGCGTTTCCAGTTTCTCGAATTGGGCGTTTTCTCGCAGACCGGAAAGCACTTCCTGTCGGATAGGACCGATGATGTCTACACGGTGTTCCATGATGAGGTGCCGAAATTCCCGAACAACATCGGTCTCAACTCGCCTCACGCGGCGCAAAGCCTCGGACCAGACACTTGTGTCTGCCAGAACCCTCATGCCCTGGCTCGCTGTTTCTTGTAGTCATAGCCGGGCGCATAGTCAATCGAGCCGAACATCGAAAGAATGTTCTCCTGCTCGAGATGGTGAATGTAGTCTGTCAGTGCTTGCGTTACTGCCGCCTTCTTCGTACGATGGCGGCCAAGTCTCACCGCGCGCGTGATAAGCTTGTCATCTATCTGCAGGTTAGTCGCCATGTTTGCCTCCTTCACACATACAGCCACACATCCCATGTGTGGTTCAATCTCATTCTATCAAATTCGAACAATGGATTGAATAGTTTTTGTTTAACACCTCGTTCCCCGGGCTTCGGGCTTGCGCCCGATTGTCCCGCCGCGCCTGAGCGCCGGAACAATCGGGTGCACCTGTCAGCCCGTCTCGAAACAATTTTCTCTCGGGCTCGCAGGTGCCCCGGGAGCGTTAACCTATGATTGCTTGTGCGTAAATACAAGCAAAAAATCATTTTTTTCAGTAAAGAGCCAATTTCAAAACTCCCCGTGGCCGCGCGGCATTCGCGCCAAAAGAGCCTGCCGACCAAAGGGTTGGAGCGGAGGCACGGCATTCGCCACGGCGAAATGGCAGACACAGACAGTTGATGGTATGCACCAGCCATTTCGCCGCACCGTCTGCCGCACCTGCGCTCCCAATGCGGTTCACGCGGAGTTTTGAAACTGGCTCTAAAAACAGTTTGGAGATTCAAGGGACGGAGTATTGATCCTACATTCTTCACCTGTGGGAGCAGGCTGAAGCCTGTACTCCAAATTGACCTCGAACGGCGAGGCTGCCGTCCCTCCCGGGAGAGAACCCCGACGGCGCAGCCGTCCTTCGGAGTGCTCTGTGTAAGCAGAGCTTTAAGACAATTCCAAAGCGGCGCTGACACGCCGCACTCCGAAAGCAACTACGTCGCAACACGGCATTACCGCATTACCGGTTGTTGGTTGTTTTTCTGACTTCTGACCACCGATTACCGGGGCCCGGCTACCGGTTTCCGTCGTTTCGTTGTATGATTTTATGTGCGAATCCGGCGATGAGTGAGCGCAGGGTCTTTGGTCTGACGACCTCGACCTGTCCGGCCTGCCACATGATCCATCTGATGATGTCGTCCTTCGAGGCATGCGGGATGACGAGGTCGAAGGTGCCGTCGTCGCGCTCGAGCACCTTCTGCCCGGGATGGAACATATAGTCCCTGGCGTATGCGGCGATCCTGTTGTCGCATCGTAGGATGATGTCCTTTATCTTAGTGAACTCGAATAGGCCCTCCGCGCGGGTTTCCTCGATGATGTGCCTGTCGGGCTCGAAGAACTTCCCGGTCCCCGAGGCGGAGCTTATCCGGTGCAGGGAGAATATCCATACCTTGCGCTTGAGATGGCAGTATGCCTTGATGAACCATGCGCCGTCGTAGAACGCGATGATATGAGGGTCTATCCTCCTGGCGCTGTGCTCGCCGGCGGCGTTAGTGTACTCGATGTCGAGGGCCTCGTTCGACTTCCATGCGTCGAAGACTGTCGCGAATATCTCCGGGCTGACATTGACCGTCATCCTGCTGCATACCATGAGGGACTCGAGGTAGGCCGAGTCGAGCAGCTCGTTGGCGTTGGTGGTGAGCTGTTGCGCGGTGGCCTCCTTGATCTTGGTCTTCAGGGGTTCCGGGAAGATGTTCTCGGCAAGGCGGCAGCCGAGGACCATTGCGAGCATGTCAAGGTCGCTGACAACCGGCG
>JAFGFR010000218.1 GCA_016930955.1 Victivallales bacterium
TACGGCGGTGGATAGACTGGCTGTAGTTCCCACCGCATAGCCTTATTGCGACAGGAGTCATTAGCCTTTATATGTGTGGCACTTTATAGGGGGACTCCATCCCCGTTATCTGTGGTGTCTAATTACATTAAGTTCTCCCGATTGTCAATCCCTTAACCCAACCCAAATCCACCGCCTATTTTCAGGCAGGCCTGATTTATGGTCTTGCCGGGCATATTTTTCGATTCAGTCACCCGCCGGGAACATTTCAGGAGGCAGGCTGCGGGTAATTCCTGCTTACATCTTGGGTAAAAGCCTCCCTTCAGGAAAACCTCGGCATATCCGGTTCATCGAAAACCAGTTGTTATAGTGCACAGCATAGTATAGGCATCGTACCAGTCAATCAACCCGAGGGTTCAAAAACAAGGTCCTTGATCGTCTCCCTCCCACGGAGCAGCGTTTCCAGCGATGGATGTCCTTTGGATATCCGAATAATCAAGTCGTGCGATCGCTTCAGTACCCGTCCCGGAAGGGCGATCAGGGAAAATCGAACCGCCTTCATCCGCTTCGATACCCATGATCTCCCTAATACCACCCGTTTCATCATCCCATTGAGGTTCAATGCCACCACCATGATCCACCACCAGGCGGCATTTTCACCAAAGAGACCCGATAACGCCGATGATTACGACTGGTTTTAAATGATGTGCCTGAGCACGCAGGTATTTTCGCTGCGATCCTTTGAGTAGTTCCATTGTTTTTCCTTCTTATGTAAAGTCGGCTTTCGTATAGCATAGATACTCATCGTGAAGAAACCTTATATTTCGGAATGAATAGGGACAGCTGTACCTGTTTTTCCAAAATGGCAAAAAGCATTGACCCCATAATCTTTACTAACAAGTTATTTGGTTTCGGCTTTTTTGCGAGTCCATCAAATGATTCGTGTTTTTACAAATATGGCTAGAGAAAATATTTTCAGGAATTGACATACCCTGTCAAAACACGAAACCGCAACTTGTCCGGAAATTTCCTTCTTGACAATAGAACGCACGTTCTACTATGTCTTATTGCTTCTGGACGTATTGATCCGTCCAAAGCGAGGAAGACATGTCACTACCCGCAGCCGAATACCGGCCACGCCACCCGCAAGATTCGGATTATTACCACTGTGTAGAGGACTATTATGAAGAATTGATAGGGACATACGATGAGCATTTCTCAAGAGAATACGGTTTCTGGCGGCCTTATATCGAAAAGGTGATCTACCGTTACCTTGACTGCGGCGACCTAAGCCACGGCTTTGCAAGGGTAAAATGCAAAGACTGCGGCCATGGATATCTTTTAGCCTTTTCGTGCAAGCGCCGTCACTTCTGCCCTTCCTGTCACCAGAAGCGCGTGGTGGAATTCGGGGAACGGCTCTGCATGGATGTCCTCAAGAAGATACCACACCGGCATTTTGTGTTCAGTATTCCAAAGATTCTCCGCCGGTATTTTCTTTACGACAGGAAGCTTCTTGCCGCCCTCAGCCGCTGTGCTTGGGAATCCCTGAAAGTTTTCATCCAACAGTCCGCGCCTGAAAAGGAACCCACCCCCGGCGCGGTCATCGCCGTGCAAACGTTCGGCGATTTTCTCGGGTTCAATCCCCACTGCCACATCCTTTCGACGGACGGATGTTTCTATGGCGGCAGAGGAATGTTTCGCGTCGCGCCGCCGTTAGAACTCAAGAAGCTGGAAGCCCTCTTCCGGCACAAGGTATTCAAGATGCTTCTGAAAAAAGGCAAGATCACGGAAGAGATGGTCAGGATGCTGTCCGCTTGGAAACATTCCGGATTCAATGTCTTCTGCGGCAACCGCATCTCGCCCGACGATGATACGGCGATGGAAAACCTGTCCCGCTACATCATCCGGGCATCCTTCTCTCAGGAACGTATGAAGTACCTGGATCAGGAAGGCAGGGTCGTCTATACAGCCAAGGACAAAAAGACAAGCAAGAGTTTCCCGGCCCTCGAATGGCTGGCGGCGATGTGCTCCCATATCCCGAATAGGGGTGAGCAGATGGTGAGATATTACGGCTACTACAGCAACGTCTCGCGGGGGAAAAGGAAAGAGGCGGACACGGACGATGCCGTTCCCTGTATCCTGGAATCGCAGGGAGATGAAAAAGCCTTCCGGAAGAACTGGGCACGGCTTATTCAAAAAATATACGAGGTGGACCCCCTGGTCTGCCCCAAATGCAAAGGAGTTATGCGCATCATCAGTTTCATTGAAGATCCGTTGGTTATCCGGAACATCCTCACCCATCTGGGGCTCTGGCTTGTCCGGTCAAGACCGCCACCGAAAATTCATGCCCCGCCAAACCGCGAATACGCCATTGCTGATCTCCTAATCCAACCACACGCTGACATTACCTACGGCGACCCCGAATACTCCTGGGATGATTACATCCAATCCTGATGCCCTGACGAACACAGAAACAGGATGTGACGCAGTCGTGCGCCTGAATTCCACGGCAAAGGGCATCCTCATGCGGCTATGCGGCCAGTAAAGCGCAAAAGGTACACTCCCGCGCTCAACCTGAATTGATCACCTTGTTCACGCCCCTATATCTTGTGCCCGCAATCTCCTTGACACACAAGGGCGCGTTCCTTATACTGCCGATAATAAAAAGCAAGTTCTTATAAAA
>JAFGFR010000219.1 GCA_016930955.1 Victivallales bacterium
CATCTGCGAGTTTCGCAAGTTTTTGTATGTCCTCCGCGGCGGGGGAGTCGCCCCAAAGCGTCTCGAGACGGTAGAAATCGCGCTTCTCGGCGGACAGCACATGCACCACTACAAGCGGGAAGTCGAGCACGATCCACTGGCTCGCGGCATCCCCGTCCATGCGGGGCTTGAAGCCGTATTTCCTTGACACCTCGCGTTTGAGCCTCTCGCCCAGCGCACGGATATGGGGGACAGAGTTCGCGGTGCACAATATGAAGAAGTCGGCCATGACAGATATCCCTTCCAGCGGGATCCTGACAATGTTCTCGCCCTTGCCGTCGTCAATTATTTTCTCGCAGAGTTCCGCCAGCTCGAGCGGATCCGGCAGCTTGTTCTTCTCAATTGCCATCCAGATAAAGCCCTTTCTCTATAATGTACACAAGTATTTCCGGGAAGACCTCTCCGGCAACATCCTCCCCGGCGCATATCTGTTGCCGTATCCCGGTCGAGGATATGTCCACCGTCTCCATCGGCAATATAGTGCTTTGCAGCCTGGAAGCAACCTTGGCAGGCCAGAAATCACGCAAATCTGATGGGTCGCCGCATCCAGACCTAGGGTAGGTGGCGATGTCCCATTTCTCGACTATCTCCGCTGCCCTGCACCAAGTGTGGAGGGTCATGAGGCTGTCGAGGCCGACCAGGAGGATGAATGTTTTTCCAGGCTGTGCAGTTGAAAGCTCGTCCATTGTGTCAACGGTGTAGGAGGGTGCTCCGGGGTCTCTGCGGCCCTCGATGTCGTTCACGCTGAACCTCGGCTCGGCTGCGTGGGTTATGCCGATCTGTAGCATTCTCATGCGGTGGTTGAAGTGGCTGGGGGCGGCCTCCGGCTTGTGCGGCGGGACAAGGTTCGGCAGGAACATCACTTCATCTGCCGTCCCCAGCCGGAGTATCTCCGAGGCAATATGGAAATGCCCGATGTGAGGCGGGTCGAAGGTGCCGCCAAAGACCGCGACGCGTTTGCATCCCGGGCTCATCGGCTGTACTCCTGGAGGCGGCGTGTCATGCTTTACCTTCGTCCTCCGGCGAGCAGTGTCCTCATGATGCATTCGGCGGCCAGTCTGCTGGCGTTGCCAGCACCTTCACCGCTGCCAGGGGACAGGGCTTCGGTCATGTCCGCCATGGCCAGCTCGACACCTTTCCTGCGGGAGCCTCCCGGGAGTATCTTATCCATCGCGGCCAGCAGCTTCGGCACCGCCACGTCCGCTTGGAGGAACTCCTCGAAGACCATGTTGCGGCATATGATGTTGACCATGGTGAAGTAGTCTATGCCGACGAGGAGCTTGGCGATGAAGAATGTCATGGGATTGAGCTTGTAGACAACGGCCAGGGGCAGCCCGGCGATGGCGCATTCCACCGTCACGGTGCCGGAGGCGGCAAGACCTGCGGAGGCCTCCTGCATCCATCTGCCTGCGTCGCCGCAGGTGATATCTATCTCGGGCATTTCCTTGTCGGGCTGTCTTTTGGCGAAGCATGCGAGGGCATTCTTGAGGTATTCACAAATTTTATCTCTGGGTGCCGATACGGCGAACTTGCATTCCGGATGCTTCTTGTGAAGCGCCACGGCGGTCTCCAGCATCGGGAAGAAGAGTCTCTTGATCTCGTTGACCCTGCTCCCGGGGAGAAGGAGGATACGGTTGGGGTCTCTTTTTATTCCCGGGTCACGCCGCTCCCTGACGATCTCGACCAAGGGGTGCCCCACGAACTCCGCGTCCAGCCCGGTGCCGGAGTACACCTCCGTCTCGAAGGGGAATATCACCATCATCTTGCGGCAGTACTTTGCGAGTTTTTTAATCCGGCCCTTCTTCCATGCCCAGACCTGCGGGGAGATGTACCATATCACCGGGATGCCCATCTTGTGCAATTTTGCGGCGAACCTCAGGTTGAAGCCTGGATAGTCAATCAGCACCACGCAGTCCGGCGGGTTATCGGAGGCCTCGCGGACAAGCCCGGTGAACACTCTGGCGAATGTCCTCATCATACCGAGCACCTCGAATATCCCGACGACCCCGAGCTCGGTGGAGTCAACCAATATTCTCGCCCCGGCAGCCGCTATCCTCCTGCCGCCCATCGCGGAAATCTCCAGGGCATCGCCCTTGGGCACCACAGCTCCAAGCTGCTCTATCAGCCTCGCCCCGTAGATGTCCCCGGACTCCTCGCCGGATATTATCCATATCTTGTGGATACTGTCGCTCAAGGCATATACCCGCTTTGTCTGTTCCCGGCCAGGCTGCAACGCTTCAATGTCTTCAAAACGCTCAATCTTCATTATCATATGCCTTTTTCCAACCCTGAACCGTGAACCGCGGACGCTTACGATTTATTCTAGCACGACGTGTGCCGAATGTCAACAAAAGCTGCAGCTTAATTACCGACGGTTGCCTGGTCGCGAGCCCGATGCCCGGCTCCGGAAACCAGCCCGGTTGGTGACCCTGCAATAATCACGCTGCCGGTTGTTGACTTTGTTTGAATTCGGGTTATCTTATCCACCGGTAAGGGAATAAAGGGCATTTGCTGATCACTACAGGGAGTTGTCGATCTGACAAAATGACTATGGAAAAAGAAAAGAAATCACTGCTTATCGGTTGCGGTTGCGGAACTCTTTCGTTTATTGGTTTTTTTGTGCTTTCTTATGCCGCGTGTTTTGGGATTTGCGCCTTTCTTTGGAATGTAGCAGACGTGCGTCATTCATTTGTCCGTGGCCCTTCAGTGCTTGTATGGGGAGGGATCGTGAGTTTTTTTGTTGCGCTTGTTGCCGGAGCGCTTCTCTTCTTTATCGCCAAGCGTGTTGCGGGGAAACATCAGAATTGCATTTGAATGATTGGATACCTTCTGGGGATTTGTTCCTTATCAGTGCGGAGGGCAAGGCAGTCTCCGGATGATAAGACTCCGAAGAGGCCGCATCTCCCTACGGGAGATTTCTAATGCGCATTTAAGACCGGCTTCGCAGCAAGAGAATAAATTAACAACAAGTTGCACTTGAAACTTGAAAACAGGTTCACTTCTGTCGTTCGAGCATGAATTCAGCGAGCACCTTGTCGTACTTCCTCTCGATGTCCACGGCCCTGTAATCCACGTGGAACTCCCTGCACCCATCCTTCATCTGCGCGAGATATGAGTTGAACTCTCTGAGGTAGTCCTGTCTGACCATTGCGGGCTCGGTGACCATGGAGAACGATTTTTCCATGTCGAGGAACCTGATCGAGCGATCGAATTCGAAACTTCTCTCGGCCTTGGACAGCAGGTGGAACACAATCAGGTCGTGTTTGCGGAACCTCATGTGCTGGAAACAGTCCAGCAAGGGCTCGACCTCGGTGAAGAGGTCGGAGAACACGATGATCATCGCACGCCGCCTGATCTTCTCGGCCAGGTCGTGGAGCACGTTGATTATCCTTGTGCCCCCCCCGCTCCGTATCCCTGCCAGAACCGAGAAGATGTTCCCGAGATGCCTCGCCCCCCCGTGCGCCGGGATGTCGTTATGAAGCCCTTCCGAGAAGCACTGCAGCCCGACTGCGTCGCCCTGCTGCACAAGTATCTGCGCCAATGTGGCGGCTGTTTTTTTCGCATAGTCGAGTTTGGATTTCCCTTCTGCCGTGGTGAACCCCATCGAGCCGCTGCAGTCGACGACCAGATGGCAGCGCAGGTTGGTGTCCGCGTCGAACTCTTTGATGTAGAACCTGTCGCTCCGCGCGTAAACACGCCAGTCAAGATTGCTGATATCGTCCCCGGGGACATATTTGCGGTACTGCGAGAACTCCACGCTCGAGCCCCTGTGCGGGCTCTTGTGCATTCCGGAGAAGCTGCCCTCGACCAGCCCACGGGCCCTGAGCGACAAGCGGGAAAGCCCCGCCATCACGTCAGGGTCTATCAGGCTCGACTTGTTGTTGTCAGGCATTTGTCTCTGAGCTGAGTCGGTTGACGATGTCCTCGCTGGATAGCCCCTCTGTCTCGGCGTGGAAGCTAAGCAGTATGCGGTGCGACAACACCTCTGCGGCGATGGCATCCACGTCGTCCTTGCCGACAAGGTAGTTGCCGTTGAGTATGGCGTGGGCCTTGGCCCCAAGGATAAGGTATTGCACGGCGCGCGGGCCGGCACCCCAAGTGACGAGCCCCTTGAGCCAGCCTGGCGCCTCCTCTGTTCCCGGTCGGGTGCTCCTGACAAGCCTGACCACATACTCGTACACATGCTCCGGCACCGGAACCCTCCTGACGAGCTCCTGGTACGCCATGATCTTGTCGCGCTCGAGTATCTTGTTCAGCTTCGCCCGGCTTCCGGAGGTGGTGGTGCGAGCTATTGCAAGCTCCTCGTCATGCGAGGGATAGAACACCTTGATGAAGAACATGAACCTGTCGAGCTGCGCCTCGGGCAGCGGATATGTGCCCTCCTGCTCGATCGGGTTCTGGGTGGCCAGCACGAAGAAAGGCTCCTCGAGCCGGAAGGTCCTCCCGACCACGCTGACCTCGTGCTCCTGCATCGCCTGCAACAGCGCGGCCTGGGTCTTCGGCGGCGTACGGTTGATCTCGTCGGCCAGCACAACGTTCGCGAATACCGGCCCCTTGAGGAACTCGAATGCCCTTTTGCCGGGCTGGTCGGTCTCCTGGAGAATGTCAGTGCCGGTAATGTCCGCGGGCATCAGGTCGGGGGTGAACTGGATGCGGCTGAACTTCAACGACATCATCTCGGCAAGCGAGTGCACCATAAGCGTCTTCGCCAGCCCAGGCACACCCATCAGCAGCGCATGCCCGCCGGAAAGGATGCAGATAAGAAGCTTCTCTATCACATTACGCTGGCC
>JAFGFR010000220.1 GCA_016930955.1 Victivallales bacterium
AAACATAGGCGACATCGTTGCCATGCTCGCCAAGGAACAGAAATCGACTCCAGGGTATAGATAATATTTATCCAAAAATTTTAGGTAGGCAGGGGCGATTTGGAATGCAGCGTCCGGTGTGTCACAGGACATTCGGGGGGATTGGATCGCCGATGGCGCTTGCTACTCTTTTATTATCTCCACGCCATGTATCGGGAGGGTGATTTTTCTGCCGTCGATTTTTTTCCCGTCGAGGAGGCTGGTGCCTTTGGGAGTGGAGGGGATATCAAGGTCGCCGTCTGTGTTGTTTATCAGGAACCATATTTTTTTATTGTTGTTTTTTCTGATTGACACGGCGAGTCCTTCGGGTGCGGCGTGGAGTGGCTTTTGCAGTGCGGCCATTCTTACTAGCTCGGGGAGGAGCAACTCGGTGACTGCAGATGAGAGGAATGTGCCGACGTAGACGGCCTTGCCTTTGCCGAATGGGTTGACCGACACGGCAGTCTGGTTGTCGAGGTGTCTCCCTGCCCATACTGCGAGGGTCTCGGCAGTGTCGTTCTGCAGTACCTCGTACCACTGTTCGGTGATCTGTTTTTTCCCATTGATACAGATGTACTTTGGCCTTTGCTCGGGCATGTTCTGCTTCCCGTACTCCCCGACTGTTATCCCGGCGAGTTTCCTGAGGCATCCTGGCATGGTT
Source organism: Victivallales bacterium (assembly GCA_016930955.1). GTDB lineage: Bacteria > Verrucomicrobiota > Lentisphaeria > Victivallales > JAADHT01 > JAFGFR01. Next base: position 680 of record JAFGFR010000220.1, read on the forward strand.
TCGGGCACGACCTTGTTGTTGATGCCATGAGTTGCGGTTCTTGCGCCTATCACCAGCACGCCGCCGTCGGCGACGTATTTCTCGAGGATCGGTGCCCATTCGGGTTTGAACAAGGCCCAGTGGGGGATGAAGTACAGCTTTATTCCCGAGAGGTCGTCCTCGGGGTGGACGCAACCGATCGAGTACCCCGACTGGAAGAGTACGGAATGTATCTCCCCCGCTATGCAGCAGCAGCTTTTCAGCCCTAAGTGCATTGTGTTATGGGCTTCATTCACGTCGTAGTCGCCTGTGGCTATGGCGCAGTCGATATGGACTTCCGTGCCGAGGATTTCCTTTCCCACGGTTCTCATCTCTCTGCCGATCTGTGCGATCTCGTCGTAGCGTCTGCGGGGGATGTTGTCGTGGTCGAGTATCCCGCACCAGTATTCCTCCGCGCCGAATCGGCATGTCCGCCACCTGAAGTAGAGCAGGCTGTCCGCGCCTCTTGAGACGCTAATGTATGTCATCCTGCGGATCTCGTTTGGCTCGGGGTTGTCGTGGAAGTATGTTTTCTGACCTCCCGGGCCTGACTGGTGCTCCGGTATGAAGAAGTTTCCTGAGAGCGCCCGGGCGGAATCGAGGTGGTAGGCCTGATGGATGTAGCGTGTGGTGTTGTCGTTGTTGAAGAATGGGTAGATGTCCAGCCCTAGCGCGTCCAGGTCGCGTGTGAACGGGCCTCGGAAGTCGGTCTTCTGGTGAGTCCCGTTGTGGATGATGAACCATTCTGGGCGCGCCTGCCTGAGTATCTCGATCTGGTCGTGCTGGAATTCCTCGACGATGTGGCTCAGGTAGCGGAAGTAGTCGAGCTGATGCGATGGGTTGGGGTATGCCGGTGCCCCGTCCTTTGGAAGAGATATCTCGGCGAACGAGGAGAAGGTCAATGCCCAGAAGGATGTGCCCCGCTCGCGGTTCAACAGCGAGATGTCGTTGTCGTATTTCTTTTTCAGAAATTCCTGGAACCCGCTTTGGCAGGCAGGGCAATGGCATTCTGCGAAATGGCAGTTGAACTCGTTGTCGGTCTGCCATGCGACCACATTCGGGTTGTCGCGGTAGTGCCGTGCCATGCTCTCGGTTATCCTGCGCGAATACTTCCTGAATACTTCACTGCTGTGGCAACAGTGCTGCCTCGATCCATGCTGCATGGCTACGCCGGCGGAATTTTCTCGCAAGGTCTCGGGATGCTTGACAGTCAGCCACCTCGGGGGTGCTGCGGTGGGCGTGCACAGCATTGTCGAGATACCCTTGTCCGCGAGTTTCGCAATGGTGTCGTCGAACAGCGAGAAGTCGAAGATGCCCTCCTGCGGCTCCATGAGGTCCCAGGCGAACTCTGCCATCCTGACCATGTTGAATCCTGCATCGGCCATGCGCTGCGGGTCTCCGGCGCGGGTCTGCTCGTCCCAGTGCTCAGGATAATAAGGCGCGCCGAACCAGAATCGGTCAACCTTCATAGAGTGCCTGTGGCTCAAATCTCTTCTCCCCGTCGGTTCCCAGTCGTCTAGCTTGCCCATGTCGAAAATCTCCTTTGAAACTGGCTCTTATATTTAACCCTATCGTGCTGTATAAAATTACATGATTTTAACCTGGATCCAGCAATTTACTGCTTGAAATATGTAGATAACTGCTATATTTAGGGGCGATTAGATAGCGGTTTTTTAATCCTTCATTTTTTTTGGTATGTCACCGGGGATCAGATGAACGCAATTGATTCGATGTTCAAGAATCCGTTTGTCGCGGGTGAGACGAGCCTCTCCGGGGAGGATTGTCCAGCGATATACCGCCCCTACGGGATGGAGAGATGGATACTGAACTGCACTGTCTTAGGCGGGGGGAGGATAAACAGCGGCGTGGAGATGTTCACGGTATCGGAAGGTGATTTCCTTCTTTTCCCCCCGGGCGTAAGGCACGACTATGGGAAATCGCCTTGCCATGCCTGCTGGAGGCATCTTTGGGCCTATTTCGATCCGGAGACGCAATGGCTCCCGCTGATGAAGTGGCCTCAAGCCGCTGGAGGAGTGTTGATGCTGAGCATAGCCGACAAAAACCTTCTCGGTGGCATACGGGGGGCTCTTAAGAAGGTGGTGTCGAGCTACAACTCGCATCTTTCGAGGAGACTCAGTCTCTGCAGGAACTATCTTGAGGAATGCCTTTTATTGATAGACAGCGCCACTCCTGGTGGTGGTGCGCAGAGTGACCCGCGCATACGGCGTGCCCTCGATATGATGGACAAAGAGCTAGGGGGGAGCCTTGATGTCGCGGCAATCGCCAAGGCCTGCGGGATGTCGAAATCCCGTTTCGCGCATCTTTTCAAGCAGGACATGGGGACATCCCCGATGAGGTATCTGCAGGCCAGGCGTATCGAGGAGGCCGGTAAGCTGCTGATCTCGCGCAACGCGACGGTCGGCGAGGTGGCATTCAGCTCCGGGTTCGGCGACCAGATGTATTTCTCGAAGGTTTTCAAAAAGATAACAGGGAGGACTCCACGTGAATTCAAGGCAGGCGGATGACATTGACGAAGTGAAACCTCAGGCCGAAGCACCTGCGGACATCTACGATGACGATGACGATGGAGATGATATGTCCACGATGCGGACGTATCTGAGCAAGCGCTTCCAGCCCCCCGGGACGCTGACCTATACCGGCAGCTACGACACCCAGAAGCCTGTGGTCACGGTATTCGAGTACGACGCTTCGGGCTGCGAGGAGCGCACGCTTGATGATGTCAGGGGGATAACGCGTCTGAAAGAATCGAAAAAGGTCTGTTGGCTGAACATTGACGGGCTGTCGGATGTTTCCCTTGTCGAGAAGGTAGGAGTGGCATTCGGCATACATCCGCTGATCCTGGAGGACATCCTGCACACCTCGCAGCGACCCAAGCTCGAGGACTGCGGCAACTACATATATGTAGCCGTCAAGATGCTCGGCCTCGAGTCCGATGATGCCATTTCCACCGAGCAGGTGAGCCTGATCATCGGGAAGAAGCTGCTTATATCGTTCCAGGAGAAGCCTGGGGATGTGTTCGAGGCCGTCAGGGCAAGGATAAGGCAGGGCAAGGGGCACGTCAGCAAGATGGGCGCGGACTATCTCGCATATTCACTGATTGACGCCGTGGTTGACAACTACTTTTTGATACTCGAGGCTCTAGGCGAGGAGAGCGAGTTGATGGAGGAGCAGCTTGTCGAGGAGTTTGACCACTCAGTGATGTACAAGGTGCATTCGATCAAGCGAAGGTTGCTCTCGCTGCGCAGGTCTATATGGCCTTTGAGGGAGGTCATCGGCGCGATGGGGCGCAGCGAGTCGCCGATTGTGGTGAAGAAGACCCACATCTACATCAGAGACCTCTACGACAACACGATACAGGTGATGGACATGGTCGAGAGCCTGAGGGATATGGCCGGGGGGCTGCTCGACACCCATCTTTCCGCCGCGAGCAACAGGATGAACTCGGTAATGAAGGTGCTGGCCATAATCGCCACGATATTCATCCCGCTGACCTTCGTGGCGGGGGTTTACGGGATGAACTTCAAGTACATGCCGGAGCTGGAGCATCCTCTGGCGTATCCCGTGGTGATGTCACTTATGCTCCTCACCGCTGTGCTCATGCTATGCTTCTTCAAACGGAAGAAATGGTTGTGAGGGAAATTATGATTGGCTCGGGAGGCAGTTTTGAAATTGGCTCTGATTATTAAGTTTCCCATTTTTTGCTATGCTCTGTTGTATCGCCTTTGTGCCGAGGTAAATTAGGTGGTCTGGCGGGAGAGGCATTCGGCATCGGGATTCTGTTGACAAAATAGGGTTTTATGATGAAAGAGTTGATCAGGAAATTGCTTGAGGAGATAGGCGAGGATCCATGCAGGGAGGGCCTGCTTGCCACGCCCGACAGGGTTGAGGAGAGCATGAGGTTCCTCACTCGGGGATACCAGCAGGACATAGATGAGATCATAAACAATGCTATTTTCACGGAGGCCTGCGACGACATGGTGATTGTCAAGAACATCGAGTTCTACAGCCTTTGCGAGCACCATCTTCTGCCTTTCTATGGGAAGTGCCATATTGGGTACATCCCTAAGGGCAAGGTTTTTGGTGTGAGCAAGCTTGCGAGGCTGGTGGACTGTTTTGCGCGTCGTCTTCAGGTACAGGAGAGGCTTACCCGGGAGGTTGCCAAGACAGTGAGGGGCAGCATTGCCGCGGGTGGTGTAGGCGTGGTCATGGAGGCGCAGCACATGTGCATGATCATGCGTGGAGTCGAGAAGCAGAACTCGGTGATGGTGACTTCTTCGATGCTTGGCTCCTTCCGTTCCGACCCGGCGACACGTGCCGAGTTCCTGCGGCTGATAATGCACTGATTGCGGGGCTTTCTAAACGGCCCGAGGAGGAATGAGGAGATGAATGATTTGAAGGGAGTGATACTTGCCGGCGGGACGGCCAGCAGGTTGAAGCCTCTGACTAAGGTCACGAACAAGCATCTTTTGCCGGTGGGCAAAAAACCGATGATCTACTACAGCATTGAGAAGCTGGTGGGCGCGGGGATAAGCGATATTCTTGTTGTAACAGGAGTGGAGCATCTCGGTTCTGTGGTCGAGCTTCTTGGCTCCGGGAGAGATTTCGGATGCAGTTTCACGTACAAGGTGCAGGACGATGCTGGAGGGATTGCCCAGGCTCTTGGCCTTGCGGAGGGCTTTGTGGCGGGGTCTCCAGTGTTGGTGATTCTAGGCGACAATCTTTTCCAGGATTCCTTGCGGGACTATGTGAGGGAGTACCTCGGGCAGGGCGGGGGTGCCAGGATACTGCTCAAGGCTGTCCATGACCCCGAGCGTTTCGGCGTGGCCGTCCTCGATGGAGGGAAGGTGGTCAAGGTGGTCGAGAAGCCTGAAGAGCCGGAGTCTGAACTTGCCGTCACGGGGGTGTATTTCTACGACAGCAGCGTCTATGACATAATCAGGACATTGAAGCCCTCGGGGAGGGGCGAGCTTGAGATCACTGATGTCAACAACGAGTACATCCGCCGGGGCAGCATGCAGTGCTGCATCATGAGAGGCTGGTGGAGTGACGCGGGGACATTCGAGTCGCTTGAGCATGTCCAGCGTCTTGTAAGGGACAACCCGCCGGAGTGAACATCAGGGAATTGGCTCCGATGAAGAGAATTGCGGTCACAGGAGGAGGGGGGATGCTGGGAAGGGACATTGTCTCGCTTGCCGTCGGGCGGGGTCTCGAGGCAAGAGTTTACGACCTGCCTGAGCACGACATCACTGACGAGAGAATCCTTCACTCGATGGTCGCCGACAACGATGCGGTGGTCAATTGCGCCGCATATACCCAAGTCGACGCGGCTGAGCTTGACGCTGAAAGGTGCTTTGCGATCAACCGTGACACCCCGGGGAGGCTAGGCGAACTGGCGAGATATGCCGGCAAGTATGTGCTGCATGTGAGCACAGATTTTGTCTTTGGGGACAAAGGCGACAGCCCACTCGACGAGCAGTTTCCGCCATGCCCCCTGAGCGTGTACGGCAGATCCAAGCTTGAGGGCGAGCAGTTTCTAGCGGCAAGCGAATGCAGGCACTCGACATTCCGAACTCAGTGGACATACGCCACCCACGGGGAGAATTTTGTCAACAAGATAATCCGGCTTGCCTCCGAGAATGACACAATCAAGGTTGTTGACGACCAGTTCGGCGCGCCTACCCCCACCTCTCTTGCCGCACGTGCGATAATGTTCCTGCTTTCCTCAGAGCAGGAGGGGCTTTTCCACTTCGCCGCTGCGGGATTCGCAAGCAGATTCGAGGTCGCCGAGACCATAATCAGGACCCTAGGGCTGGGAACCACCCTTCTGCCATGTTCGAGCGGTGAATTTGGTGCGCCGGCGACCAGACCCCTCAACACCAGACTCGACTGCTCCAAGATTGAAAGGCTGCTTGATTTCAAGCGCCCGCTCTGGAAAGAATGTCTGAGTGCCTTTCTGGGAGGGGGCGGTGGACGATAGCAGCGACGATATACCTGGAATAGTGCGCCCCATAGGAAAATGAAGGTAACACCGAATGCAGGTTTCAGGTTTCAGGTTTCAGGAAAACCAGCAACTATGAACCGTGAACCGTGAACCGTGAACCGTGAACCGTGAACTGTGAACCTTGTTCAGGTTTCAGGAAAACCAGCAACTATGAACCGTGAACCGTGAACTGTGAACCTTGTTCAGGTTTCAGGAAAACCAGCAACTATGAACCGTGAACCGTGAACTGTGAACCTTAGGGTTGCCGGTATTCGGCAATCGCCAACTCCAGGGCTTCCCCTTTATGTGTCTTTTGTGTCTTATGTGGCCAACTGCTTTTGAATTATGTATTTGTTTCTGGGTTCGATATTCGGATTTGTCTAGGGTTTCGAGTTTAGGATTTCCGTCTTCCGTCGTCTGTCGTCCGCCTTCCGGCATGGTGCCACTTCAAATTCCCAGAGGTAAGGATATCTGTATTTAGGATAAAGGGTCGCGGGAGCGATTTTTCATCTTGCGCCGAAACTCCACCTGTAGTGTTTTGGCGAGAGGCCCATGAGCTGCTTGAATCGTCTGGAAAAGTGGTAGCAGTCACGGTATTTGAGTATTTGCGCGATGTCGGCGATCTTCATTTTGGAAGACACGAGCAGATCGGCGGCCCTGTTGAGTTTCAGTCGGTCGGCATAGAGCTTCGGCAGCATTCCGGTATGTTTTTCGAAGATTCTGCGGAACTGTTCGATGCTGAGGTTGCAGTACTCTGCCATCTCTGCGACAGACCACCACTTTCCGGACTGCTCCTTCAGCAATTTCAGCAGGGACTCGATCCTGGACACCTCCGATGACGCACCGGCCTTGAGTCTCCTGTTGTCTAGATAAATGTCGGTAAGGATTTTCTGGAGCATAATATTGGCCTCGATTTGGGAGTCTGCCGTGGGGTCGGCTGCGAGCTTCTGGACATGCAGGAGCAGCCTGACCTTTCCGAATTCGAACACGCCGTCGCTGATTATTCCTGTCCGGCGCATCATTTCGGCAATGGGACCCAAGAAGCAGATGTTGTCCTCCTCGTAGTGTTGACCTCCCGTGCCTCCGTAGCGATTGACGACCCCGGGGGATATGATCACACACTGTCCTGGAATTATCTCGGTCTCACGGCCAGGGTAAAGCCAGAGGTGCCCTTTGCCGCCGTGCATATGGGATATCGAGAAGTATTCGAAATACCTTTCCTTAGTGCTGAGGAACCCGTCGACTGCCGCTTTGCCGCCTCCCCCGGACAATATCCAGAGTCCATAGTTTTTATGTATAGGTTGTATGCCCTGTGGAAGCCGGTGAACATCCGTTGAACACCATAGCTTTTTGTCATTACTTATGCCGTTTTTATCCATTTTATTTTGATTCCTCGGCAATATTTTACTTGTTATTAGTTTTTTTTCAACAAAAAATGAAAGGGAATGTTATGAGAGAGGGAAAAATCAAGAGTGTAGGTATAGCGGTATTGGGGGCCGGGGGGCGTGGCCGGGGAGTTGTCAAGAATTTGTTGCGGGACTCGCAGGGGGATGTCGAGGTGGTTTCGGTGTATGACCCTGACAAGTCCGAGGCCGTGAAGTCCTTGAAATGCTGGGGGTTCGAGAATGCACATGTGTGCGACAGCCACGAGGACGCGGTCGACAAGCCTGGCGTGGATTGGGCTATGGTGTTCTCTCCGAATGTTTATCACAAGGAGCA
>JAFGFR010000221.1 GCA_016930955.1 Victivallales bacterium
AGCAACATAATAAGACGCTTTTGCTATACCATCTGGTATTCCCATCGAAATACAGGAGGGAAGTTTTCAGTCCAGACGTGAAGAAAAGCCTTGAGAATACATGTCAAGAAATATCGAAGCGATATGAAATGACATTTCTTGAGATAGGAATGGAGGGGGATCATGTTCATTTTCTTGTACAGAGCGTTCCGACGATGTCTGTAACTGATATTGTCAGAGTAATCAAAAGCTTGACGGCGAGGGAAATATTTCGGATGCACAGGGAAGTCAAACAAAAACTTTGGGGCGGGCATCTTTGGACAAGCGGATATTATGCAAATACCGTTGGATTGTATGCCAGCAAGGATGTGATTAGAAAGTATGTTGCGAATCAGGGAAAAGTGAAATACGAAAAATTGTTTGAAGGACAATTGCATTTTGATTTTTGAGTTAGATACCTCGATGCTTGCGTCGAGGTAGTTCATTTCGGCCTTTCTCATAATGCAAATCTCAGAAATGAGAAAACTCCCTTCTTCTAGCCTGAACAATCCAAAGGGCCAATTTCAAAACTACCCGCGGCCGCGCGGCCTGCCATTTCACCGGATCGTCTGCCGCCTCTGCGTACACAACGCGGTTCAATCGGAGTTTCGCAACTGGCTCAACTATAAAAGAGATGGTATATTCCTTGCAGAAACAGCACACGGCTGTAGATCTGGCATTGATTATGCTTGAAAACAACCGCCGTGTAGGTTTGCCGAGAAAACTTTAAGGCTAGGATTTGCAATGTGGTTTACCGGAAACAAGTATGTGGGCGAGGAGACATCCACTCTGGGACAGAGCTTCCATCGTGAGAGAACCCAGAAGATCAACTCAAAACCTCCTCTCGGTGATCTCGAGGCGGGCTTTGCCAGATGCCTGCATTGCGGACAGCAGCTCGTCCTCTCTGATTTTGACGGACTGAGCATCAGCAAATGTTTCAAGTGTGACACCCCCACATTTATCCCGATGCTTGTGAAGGACTACTGGCTCTACGAGCCCCTGGGCGGCGGAGGTATGGGCAGCGTGTACCACGCCTTCCACAAGACCAACCCAAAGATCGAGTACGCAGTCAAGGTGCTTCCAAGGAAAAAGAAAAACGATAAGTACCTCGTGGATTCACTGATGGCAGAGGCCAAGGTTTGCTGGAAGCTGGGAGAACATCAGCACCTGGCCAAAGTCATAGACTACGGCAAATGGCAGGATGAGCATTTTGCCGTTTTCGACTACATTGACGGTATAAGGCTGGACCATCTGATTGACTCCCCGGTCAAGCGACCGGAAAAGCAGATACTGCTGTGGGCGCTTCAGATACTCTCCGCCGAGCAGCATATGTTCGACAAAGGCTTTCTTTTCCGGGACCTGAAACCCCAGAACATCATCATCGACCGCAGAGGAAACGTCAAACTCATTGACTTCGGACTCGCACTCCCCATCGAGGAGGCTCTAAACTCAATGCATGACCAGATACAGGGTTCCCCCTACTATATCCCCCCTGAACGCATAGTAGGCGCGGGAGAGTCACAGCACAGCGAGATCTACAGCCTCGGCATGGTCGTCTTTCACATCATCGCAAGGAAACCATACTACTCCGCCGAGGATGTCAAGAGCCTTGTCAGTAAGCATGTCGTAGCTCTCAGGGTAAACAGCTTGGCAGGCAAGTTGCCGGCCAAGGTCAACCCCAAGATCATCTCCGCCCTGAACAAGATGATCGCAAGAAACCCGGAAAACCGCTTCCATACATATAAGGAGGCTGCCGCAGAACTCTTCGGAGTATATAAGGAGTGCGCATGAAAACATGAAATTGACTCAAGCCCGGCTGGGGAAATTCCTCCTCATTGCAGAGCTTTTGACATATCTTCATTTCCAGCCCAGTGCCCTCCCGGAGCTCCTCCGGGAGGGCACACCCTTAGACTTCTTGAGCACACAGCCATATACGGGCGGGCTGGAAGGCTCTCCATGCCGGGTGTGCATCGAGTCTCACGCATTGTTTCTTTCAACATTTCCATGCTTCCTTCCGGACGGGCCGAGGAAATATCATTGAGGAATAGTGACCGCAACGCAGTTTTAATATTCTATATTTTAAACGTCATTGAGACTATCTTCAAAGCGATTGCGAAGATGCCCATTGCGAGGCAATAGGCGGCGAGCATGTTCATCCGGCCTTTTTTCAGGGTGTTCTCGAGTATTCGAAGTGCGAAATATCCTGTTATTGCGCTGACGGCGATGCCCGCTGCGATCTGGAGTTCGCTTAAGGTGGCGACTGGCGAGTCGGGGTCTGGCACGGGCTTGGCTAGGAAGTAGTTCAGTATCTCGAAGAAGGAAACCCCGGCAATCGCCGGTATGGCCATGAGGAAGGAGAAGAATGCTGCGTCCTCCCTTTTGATGCCAAGGCGCAATGCTGCGGCGATAGTCGAGCCCGAGCGCGAGACTCCCGGGATCAATGATACCGCCTGTGCCAGCCCGGTCAGCCACGCTGTGCGAGCTGTCATCTTGTCGAGACCGTGGCTTACAGGCCTCTCCCTTATGCCGAAAAAAATGATCGCCGACGTAAGAATCAGCCCGAATCCCGGGAAGAACAGATTCGAGAACAAGATGTCGAGGAAATCGAAGTATTTGACGGCTGACCCGGCGATGGCGGCTGGGATGGTCGCCAAAGCGGCGAGCGCCAGAATACGGTAGCTGCCTGGCATGCAAAGCGAAACCAGACGCTTGTAGTAGAATGCCAGAATGGACAGGAGCGACCCTGCATGCAAGGCTACTGAAAGGATCGCGGTGCTCTTCCCGATGTTAAGCAGATGCCCGATGATAGCCAGATGCCCCGAGGAGCTTACCGGAAGAAATTCCGTGATCCCCTGAACTAAAGCCATGACGATTATCTTAAGGGTTTCCAAGGGAGCACCTGTGTTGTTGAGCTAGAGAGCCGATTGCAAAACTCCATTATATCATGGGACGACAGTGAATCAAAAGAAAGAGATTAGCTGCCGGAGGGGCCTATCGGGTGTCCATCTTTTTGCCGCCCAGCTCCGACAGGATTGACTCGCTGTTCTCTGCGAATGTCGAACTTACAGTGTAAACCGCCTCGGTAACGGCACGGCTGGTTATCGTCGC
>JAFGFR010000222.1 GCA_016930955.1 Victivallales bacterium
CGGATCGTCGTCGTCCGCTTCGGAGAGGCGGGAGGGGTCCTCGGGGTCGTAACGCCGCTTCATGTCCTCCCAGTCCGCTCTGCTTTCCACCGGGCACTTCAGCCACTTCCGGGTCACGAAGTCGATGGCGTTGCGCAGGTACTCGGTGGTGAACTCGTTGGAGATCTCGCAGATGTTGCCCTTCCAGTCCTGCACGATCTGCGAGTCTTCTTTGCGCTCGATCACCTTCTCCTCGAACTCCGGGATCATCCTCTCGACGACAGGGAAGCCGGGGCCGCCTTTGGGAAGCTCCAGAGTCCCCCCGGCCTGACGATAGGCGTATGCGGTGATATCCCCGGGGTCTATCTCCTCCGGCAGCCCTTGCGAGTGCCATGCCTCCCGTGTGGACTTCCGACCGCCGCCCGGGTTAAAGGGAATACAGTCGGGATTGCCAAACAACATCGTCTCAAGATACCTTTGCCGTTGATTCATGAGTTCTCCTTTTTTTCTCGCTCCATTGCAATTCCGTCCTCAGATGCTATTGTTAGAATAAATGTTCATATGCTTTTTTCAACATCCGATGCTATATAATAAAAAAACAAAATTATGCACTTTTCAAACATTGAAGGAATGACTGTAGTGCGCTCCGAGAGGTTCCGCACGCCCACACGCCGCGAACGAGAATTGGGGCTTTGGGTGGACAGGGTCGGTTCAGGAGTGGACTTCCGCACCGCCACGCTGCCGAGGCTGCGTCAGCTCGGGCTGTACGCCGCCATTGGGGTAGTTGAAGCCTCCGGGGCTTTTTTCTCGCCGCCGACAGGGGAGCTGGAGGTCGAAAGGGGTGATGCCTTCATGTTGTACCCCGAAGTCCCGAGCAACTATTCTCCACACACAAAATGGGAGAGTCGATGGGTGGTATGGGGCGGGCCTGAGGCGGACAATCTCGCCGGCCTGGGGATGTTCCATCCCTCCTCTCCGCTTATCCGTGGCGGGGCTGACACTGTGGCGGCCGCCTGGGCTGCCATAAAACCTTTGATCGCCAGCGACAATGTCGAGGCCGCACTGCAGATAAAGGTCATAATTCTCGATATGCTCTTGGCTCTGCACAGGCTTCAGAGGGCGAAGGACGAAAATCCAGGTCGTGTGATGGCCGAGGAGGCGGTCTGCATGGTCAAAGAAAATCTGGGGAGGGCTTTAACCGTTGGCGAACTGGCCGAACATTTCGGCATGTGCGAGCAGAATTTCCGCAGATTGTTCAAGGCCGCCACAGGGAGTTCCCCAAAGGAGTTCATCCTCACTGCAAAAATGGCGAAAGCCAAGGAGCTGCTTGCCTCGCGCATCCCCGTCAAGGAGGTCGCATCCTTGCTCGGGTTCCGCGAGGAATTCTACTTCCGACGAATATTCCGCAGGACCACCGGACATACTCCCGGCTCGTACCAGTAGAGCCTACATCACGGGAATGCAGAGCCCCTGAAGCGCCTACGAGACTGCGCAAATGATAATACTCCGTCCTCAACCACTGATTGTTTTTTTCAAGAGAGCCGATTTCAAAACCATCCGTGGCCGCGCGGCTTGCCATTTCGCCGCACCGTCTGCCGCGCCTGTGCTCCCAACGCGGTTCACGCGAAGTTTTGAAATCGGCTCAAGAGGCTTGCCTTCATACACGCAGGGTGTATATTACATAGACTAAACGGTAATGACGACAACTGGCAGGAATTTTGTTTTCCATCATGGGGGACGGGGCGGGGCGGGAAAAAACATGGAGTTCTGAAAATGAGAGAAAGAGTGCCGAAACACACTAAGAAGCCATTGCATGACAAGGAGAAGCTCTCCGAAGCCATCGCCGCGACCCGTGAGATGCTTCTTGCCAATCTATCCATGCTGGCTCAGGTCCCGGCCCAGACCTTCCACGAGAAAGACCGCGCCGAATTTATCCTTGGTCGCTTCACAGAAGGGGGGATAACCGATCCGACTACCGACAGCATGCACAACGCCATAGGCAGATACAACGGACGTTCCGGACGGAAAACCATCCTGATAAATACACACATGGACAACCAGTTCGATTCCACCACCGACCAGAATGTGACAATCACCGAAAACAAGGCCTTCGGCGCCGGGATTGCCGACGACAATTTGCCGCTGGCTCTCCTGATGACCCTGCCGGATATTATTTGCCGGGCAAACCTGGAGCTGGAAAACAATCTGGTCTTCCTCGCCTCGACAAGGTATCACGGGCGCGGCGATTTCGGCGGCATGAGACAGTTCATAGCTCAGAATGCCGGCGGGATCGACGCAGCCATAAACCTCTCAGGCACATCCATCGGATCCCTTAACTACTTCACCCTCAGCAGAGTCCGTTGCGACATAAAGTGCGAGATGGAAACAGATCATGAGAGCCTCTGGCAAAGCATTGCAGCCGGCAATGCCATCTTGGTCATCAATGAAGTGATTGAAAGCCTTTTCAGCATACCTCTCCCGCGCAGGCCGAGGACGGTGCTTAACATCGGAATGATCTCCGGTGGCGAACGCTATAGCCGCCCGGGACGCGAGGCATCGGTCAACCTCGAGGCTCTAAGCGAGGATGACGAGACAATGACCTCTCTGATAGACGAGATAAGCACACGATGCACCGACATCGCAGCCAGATACGGGGCAGATGTCTCCGTGGATTTCTTCGGCCGCCACAAGGCTGCTTCCATGACCAGCAGACATCCGTTGATCAAGGCTGCAATATCAGTAATCAAGGAGCTGGGCTATCATCCGATAATGGAGTACTCCAATTCAGAAATATCCGTCAGCATGACTGCCGGAATCCCCTCGCTGGGCCTGGCCTTGACCACCGGGAAAGGAGGCAAGCACCATAAAAGCTACATCGATTTGCCGCCAATCAACAAGGGCATACTTCAACTGCTTATGATACTAAAGGCCATCGACTCCGAGGAGAACGACAAAAATGACTAAGAAAGCCCAGGATCCAATAAACAAATGGCTGGACAGGCGCACCTTTCATTATCGGGATTTTGCGAATCTCGCAGACCTTGTCAAACTAAAGGAAAAACGCAAGGTCACCATCAGTCTTTGTTTCCCGACTCTGAACGAGGAGAAGACCATCGGGAAATCAATTGTCGTCATGAAGTCGGAGTTGATGGATCGTTATCCATTGCTCGACGAGATCGCAGTCATTGACTCCGGGTCTACCGACAACACCTTAAAGATCGCTGCCGAATTTGGTGCCGACACCTATCTGGCCTCGGACTATCTGCCCGATGAAGGGAAATGCTGCGGCAAGGGAGAAAACCTCTGGAAAGCCCTTTATCTTCTCAAAGGAGACATCATCGTCTACGTTGACACCGATATCTCTAATATCCACCACCGTTTTGCCTACGGGTTAATCGGCCCCTTGCTCCAGGATCCGAAGGTCAAATTCGTGAAGGCCTTCTACACTCGCCCTTTTAAAAGCTCCTCCGGGATCATGCCTACAGGCGGTGGCCGTGTCACGGAAATACTGATCCGTCCGCTCTTCTCGCAATTCTTCCCGGAACTGACCGGAATCATCCAGCCGCTCTCAGGAGAATATGCCGGCTATCGCAAATTGCTCGAACAAATACACTTCCCGATCGGCTACGGCATCGAGACCGGGATGCTGATAGATATCTACCAGAAGTGGGGTCTCAATGCCATAGCGCAGACCAATCTCGACCTGCGCATCCATCGTAACCAGCAAATAGCTTCTCTGGGGAAGATGGCCTTCGGGATACTCCAGACCTTCTGGAGCAGGCTGCGCACCTACAAGGAGATAAACCAGCTTGAACCGGAATCTCTGATCCTTCGCCAGATGCAGCTCCAGGGCGATGAAGCCGATCTGATTGAGTGGGATATCGAGGAGCATGAACGCAGGCCTATGATCGAGATCGAAGCCTACCAGAAAAAATACAACAGGGAATGAAGGCAATAATTCTCCATCATCATCTCGACACAGGCGGGGTTACCCGCATAATCCAATCACAGATCAAGTCCTTGACTCTGACACAGCCTCATCTGGAGCTTGCCATCCTTGCCGGCAGCGGATATTCCCAGGATGACTCTTCCCAAGGAACACGGTTGAGTCTGTTTCCGGAATTAAGTTACCTCACTGCGCCGGAGGAAGATTTTCCGGCCATACTCGATAAAATACGCTCCGTGCTGAGCAAACAGCTCGCCGATGCCAACATACTTCACGTCCACAATGCCAATCTCGGGAAAAACCCGCTTCTGACATTGGCTCTCGCTGAACAGGCCCAGGCCGGCCAGCCGATGCTCATGCATTGTCACGATTTCGCCGAGGACCGCCCTGAAAACATGGATTTCATATCTAAAACCATAGCCAGATTCACGCAGATCCCGGCAGATGAGATCATCTACCCGAAAAAGTCGAACTGCCACTTTGCCGTGATCAACACCCCTGACCGGCATCGCCTTATCAATCATGGCATTCCCGAAAGCAAACTCCATTTGCTGCCTAATCCTGTGGAATTGCCTCCTGCCGGCATCTCACGGCCGGATGCCGCAAGACATATCAGAGACACGCTGAAGCTCGGTGATAAAAAAAGAATCATCACCTGCCCAGTACGACCCATCAGGAGAAAAAACCTTGGCGAATTCGTCCTCTTGGCTGCGAAGTTCGCAGACACCGCTGATTTCATCGTCACTCTCGCACCCAAAAACCCCGTCGAGATACCTCAATACGAAGCGTGGAAGACCCTCGCCGCGGAATTGCACCTGCCAATCTATTTCGAGGCAGGCTCGCAGATACCTTTCCCGGTGATCATGCGAGGCTCGGACTTCTGTTTCAGCACCAGCACACGTGAAGGATTCGGCATGGCCTTCCTCGAGCCATGGCTCTATAACACACCTGTGGCTGGAAGAAATATCCCAATGGTCACCAACGACTTCCGGCAAAACAATATCCAGTTGCCCCGCTTATATGATAAGATAAGGGTCTCTTTTGACAATCTAACCGCCGACTTCCCGGATTTTAGTCTTGAACAGCAGCTTGCGATCGTCCAAGATTTCCATTCCGACGGGAAGATCGCCAAAATACCTTCAATCGATTTTCCACCCGGCCTGCTAGAACCATTCCCACAAGACATTATCGAAAATAATATCCGCGAAATCCGCAAACATTATTCCCTCCACACTTACGGAGAAAAACTTTATGCCGTCTATTGCAGAATCGCTAAGATCTCTTGAACCCTTGACTCCGATCCGCACCGGTCAGGAGCCCGAGGTGCACCAAGATAAAGATATCCGCGCCGTCATCCTCGATGTCTACGGAACTATGCTCATCTCAGCTTCAGGGGACATCGGACAAAACAAGCCGAATCAGCAGGCCGCCACCCTTGCACTCACACAAGCAGGAATATGCATCAAACAAAAAGACCTCCATCTCACGGCAAAACTAATACTCTCCGAATTAAACCGCACTGTCCTCAAACACCACCAGATCCGCATGTCCGAGGGCATAAAGTTCCCCGAGGTCGACATCCGCCTGGTCTGGCACGACATCCTGACCAAGCTGAATCAACTTGGCACAATCGAGACCGAAACCGACACGACAACATGCTCCAGAGTCGCATTCCTCTTCGAGCTGGCCAGCAATCCAGTCTGGCCAATGCCAGGTTTGGCAACTACACTTGGGACGCTGCAAAAGAAAAAAATCCCCCTCGGCATTGTCTCCAACGCGCAGTTCTTCACGCCCATGACCATGCGTTTCTTCCTGCAGGACAAAACTCCCGATGAAAATGAAATAAAGCACGACATCAACACCCCCGGCTTCGAGGAAGACCTGCAGAGCTATTCCTACCGTTGTCTCCGCGCCAAACCGGACACCGATCTCTTCGTGCGGCTTCTCCAGGCCTTCAAAGAAAAATATCGCCTGCATCCAGGACAGGTGCTCTTCGTCGGAAACGATATGCTAAAAGATATCCTCCCAGCCTCGAAGACAGGCTTCAAAACCTGCCTGTTTGCCGGCGACAAACGCTCTCTCAAAATGCGGAAGGAAAACAAACACGTCAAAAGTATAACCCCGGACTTCATCATTACAGGACTGCCTCAGCTGCTCAAAATAATCAAGTTTTGAAATCACCTCTAAAACATGGATGAAAAACTATGAATCTGTCACATCTGAACATCGGAATACTGCACTCGTTGATCGGAAAGAACGACGGTGTCTCCATCGTTATCGACCAGACCGTCCACGCCATGGTGCATCATATGAACATCCCCTTGGGCAACATCTTCTTCCTCGCCGCCCACATCTCTCCACGATTCAACTCGGAAACCGACGAGGTCTTCTGGCATAAAAACGAACTCCACAGGAAAATCATATCCTCTTTCTCCGGAAAAGCCCCCGACAAGTTGGAGGAGGAAATCGACAGACATGCAAATTACGCAAAGAAGGTCATCGCCGACTTCGTCGAACGCCACGATATCGATCTGCTAATCGCCCATAACGTCTCTCACCCGTATAACTTCATCACTGCAGTTGGCATCGGCCTCTTCATCGAGGAAAGACGCAGGAAAGGCCTGATCTGGCCCAAGATTCTTGTCTGGTGGCATGACTCCTATTTCGAGCGGGAATCTTTCCGCAAACCCAATCCTGTAATCGCTAAGTTCATGAAATACCTCCCCCCGGTGGAGGCAGACGGGATTGCCTTCATCAACAACGAACAGCGCCGATTCGCCAGAAAACACTTCCGAAATTACGCGCCAAGGGGATATTCCACGCTTTTCACCAGCCGCAGCGCCGTCATCCCCAACACCTGTGAAATCCCATGGGACTGGAAGGAACTCGACTGGACAGCCGGAGAACTCATGTGTCCCAGGCAGGACAACTACAACAAGTCATTTTTCTCCGACATCGGACTTACAAGGAAAATCGAGATGTGCGGCCACTCACTCGAAAACACCGTGATCCTTCTCCAGCATACCCGTGTCGTCCCCCGTAAACGTATCGATGTGGCCATTGATTTCGCCTATGCTCTGGCAAAAAAATTCCGGCAGAAGCAAGAGCCGCGCTGCGTCGCACTGATCGTCTCCGGGCCGTCAGGGGACGAACAGGAGCCACATAAGCAATGGCTGAAGGATTATGCCAGAAAACGCCAGAAAGAAAATCCCGGCATTGATGTGGTCATCGTCTTCGGTGAAAAATTCATCCTCTCGCACAGGGATATAATCGTGGATCATAAATACTACCGTTTCCGCGAGATACCATCCATCATCGCCGCCGCCGGCGGCCTGGGGACATATTTCAGCGAACTCGAGGGCTTCGGCAACAATCTGCTTGAAATGATCAGTTTCGGCCTCCCGGCCGTCATCAACCGATATAATGTCTACAAGAATGAAATCCAGCCCTACGGTTTTGAACTTCCCTCTGTAGACAACTGCAGGCTCAGCTCAAGACTTGTCCAACAGGCCTATGAGCTCCTTACCGACATGAGGCTGCGCAACAAAACTATCCTCAACAATCTGCAGGTGCTCGACCGCCGCCTGGGCCATCAGCTCATTGCCAGAAAAATGCTTCCCCTTATCCAGAATATCCTCTTCCGGGCATGATACGGCATAGACTACAAATTGAAAGGCTTGTCCGCCGGATTTATGATCCTAGAACCAGCGATTCCCTGATCCTGGAGCTAGAACGTAAAATCGCGTCCTGGCAAGGGAAATTAGACCTTCATGGCGCCGGATTCTCCCCTGATCAGCGAACTTCCGTTTTGATCACCTACGGGGACAATGTAAGCGAGCCGGGTCGCCCCCCCCTTGCAACCTTGCATGACTTCCTGAAATATTATGCATCAGGGATAGTCGACACCGTGCATATCCTGCCGTTCTTCCCCTACTCCTCCGACGATGGATTCTCTGTAATTGACTACCGACGCGTCGACACCAAGCTAGGCGACTGGTCCCATATCAACGACCTCGCCAATGATTTCCACCTCGCATTCGATCTTGTCCTCAACCATATATCCTCCAAGAGCGAGTGGTTCCAGGCCTACCTCAGGGGCGAAGAGCCATACCGAAGTTTTTTCATCGAGACAGATCATGCCAGCGACCTGGCCAAAGTCGTACGCCCCCGCAGCCTGCCGCTGCTCACCGAATTCAACACCAGCAAAGGGAAAAAACACCTCTGGACAACATTCAGCGCCGATCAGATAGACCTTAATTTCGCATCTCATCAACTGTTCCTCGAAATTATTGACATCCTCCTTTTCTATGTCTCCCAGGGGGCATCCATCATACGCCTCGATGCCATCGCCTATCTCTGGAAGGAAATCGGCACCGAATGCATACACCACCCTAAAACCCACGCAATGGTCCAGATCTTCCGGGCCATTCTCGAACAGCTCACGCCCCAGGTCGCCATACTCACCGAAACCAACGTCCCTCACGGGGAAAACATCTCATACTTCGGTGACGGCAGCAACGAGGCCCACATGGTCTATCAGTTCACC
>JAFGFR010000223.1 GCA_016930955.1 Victivallales bacterium
CAGTACCTCTCAGGCATGGAATCCAGCGGCAGGATGAATGACAAAGTCAGGCACGCAAGCTGCTGGTAAGGCTGAAGCCTGGAAGGGCAGCCCATCATGAAGGAGTCGGCCAGAAATTCCGCATAGCCAGGCTCGCCCGACATTATGAGCCGCCTGATCTTATCCAGATTCTGCAAAGCCTTGGGGTTTTCCCGCTCTCCCGGCACACGCGCCCACACCGCCTCATGGTTAAGCTCTATCCTCTCGTGCTGAATGCCGCCGAAAACCATCGCACCCAGCCTGCCGTTCCCCAAAGGCAACGCACTTTCCCAGTCACATGCCTCCCTACGGTACCATAAACGTGAAAATCTCTTCTCTCCCATCAGAAAAACCTTTCTCCAGAGCCAATTTAAAAACTACCCGTGAACCGTGAACCGTGAACACTCACAAAAAAAAGCACCGGCAAAGCCACTCCTATAACAACCCGTTCTCAGTGAAACTGAAATACTTAGACCTGCTGACTATGATATGGTCCAGCAGCCTGACCTCGATCGATTCCGCCGCACACTTCAGCGTCTGGGTAAGCTTGATATCATGGCTGGACGGCTCGCAGTCCCCGCTGGGATGGTTGTGCACCGCAATGATGCCCGTGGCGTTGTGCTTCAATGCTAGCTTCACGACGTTCCTGGGGTAGATCACCACATGGTCTATGGTCCCCTCGTGGATGATCTCCACGCTCTCCATCATGTTCTTCTTGTTCACGAAGATCATCATGAAGGCCTCGTCCTTAAGCGTGGCAAGCTTGCTCCTCGCAAATTCAACCACGCTCGACGGCGACTGCAGCAGGTCCTTCTCCCTTACAGCACACGAGAATATCCTCGATGCCGAATCATGGACAAGCTTCAGCAACACCGCCGTGTACTCCGAGATTCCCTCCACTTCGGCCAGGTCCTCAAGGTTTGCCCCAAGCGTGTCACCCAAGCTCCCGAACTTGCCGATCAAAGCCTTGGCGATCGGCTTGACATCCTTGCGCGCTATAGAATAGGTAAGCAGCAGCTCGAGCAACTCGTACTCCGCCAGCGCATCGGGCGATTTAAAATACCTCTCGCGAAGCCTCTTCCTATGCCCGGAATAATGCGGCTCAAGCTTTTCATTGTCTTTTGATTTAACCTCTCGCATGCCCCGGACAATATACCGAGACCATGTTATTTCAACCAGCACTCCAAAGATTTGCTGCCGCAAATCCACCCCACCCGGCACCCCGCAGGGAATCCACGCCCGTGGAACAACGAATGAACGGTTGCCATTTGCAAAGTTCGCAGTAATGTATGGAGTGCCGGCAATGGTGACAATGACTCAAATGGATCAACTGAAGCACTATACACGGAGGCTGTGTTCCTATGGGAAGCGAGAGGGATGACGGAAGGATAAGGCTTGCGGCAGTGGCAGGGCAGTTCTATCCCAAGCGAGAAGATGAGCTCTCGCGGGTTCTCGACAAAATGCTCAGCGCCTGCGCGCAAGCAGGAACAGCAAAAGTCAGGGCACTGATATCGCCACACGCCGGATACGTCTATTCCGGGATGACTGCGGCAAAGGGGTTCTCGCTTGTCAAAGGGCAAAGCTACGACAGAGTGCTTGTCATCGCGCCATCGCACCAGATGTACCTGGAGGGGCTCGCGCTCTCGGGGCACAAGGCCTTCAGGACACCTCTCGGCGACATCCAGGTCGACCGCGCCGCAGTGGAGGACATTGCCGATTCCGGGGCCAAATGTATTGATGTCATACCTCGGGCGCACGATGCCGAGCACTCGCTCGAGGTGCAGCTCCCTTTCATCCAGAAGACCCTCCCAGGAACTCCAATCCTTCCTCTCGTCTGCGGGAGCCTTAGCCAACAGACCGAGCTCGAGGCCAGCCGTGTGCTTTCGTGCTTCTGGAACCCGCAAACACTCTGGGTCATAAGCTCGGACTTCACCCACTTCGGCTCATCCTTCGGCTATGTCCCCTTCAGAGAGGAGGTCGAGAAAAACCTTAAAGACCTGGACATGGGTGCCGCAGACACCATCCTCGCACTCGACGGAAAGGCATTCAGCGAATATCTGGACAAAACAGGCGCGACAATCTGCGGTGCAAACCCCATACGACTGCTCCTGAGGACTATCGAGCAAACAAAATCAAACGTAAAGACCCAACTCATCGCCTACACCAACTCCGGCGAGCTCAGCGGAGACTTCTCTCACTGCGTAGGATACTGCTCAATCGCAGTCACAGATTGACTCGATGTTTTCTGTCGCGCTGTTCAGTGCTCTGAAGTATGACTCCACAAGGGGCTTTTCGCCACAGATGCTGATGCTGCCCGCGTAACTTCCGTCAGCGGTCCTCATTCTGCAGTTGCCGACTGCGATGAATCCGCCGTTCTGCAGTTCAGTGAGTGGGGTTATGAATATCTCCGCGTTTTTGATGATGGTGAATCCTGCGTTTCCTAGGATGGAATAGAAGGTGCGCGGCGCCATCCTTCTCATCAGGGATGACAACCATGGCTGCAGCATGCCGGCGATCTCGATGAACTCGTAGCTCTCGCTCCTGCCCACACGGGTCATGTATATCTGTGTGTTGAACTCGCGGATGAACTCTATCAGTCCGCAGAGATCCTTCCTGTCGTCCAAGAAACTGCGGGGCTTGATGAATATAAGGCTGATGTTCCTTTCCTTGCTGACATCCATGGTCGCCGTGTCAACGGGCATGCAGAACTTGAAGTCCTTGAAACTCTCGTCATGGACAATGCCCCACATCAGCAGTGCCGGCAGCGGCGCGGGACCATGCATCTCGTTGTAGTAAAAATCGTTGAGCCTCTTGCGCAGCTTGAGGATCTTCGAGAAGTCGCAGAATATTCGCCCGCGGTACATGCCGTCGCCGGCATAGATCAACTCCGGCACCGCCTCGGGAGCATTCAGAGCGGGGAACACCACCGGCCCGCACTCTCCCCATTGCCGCTTGAGCACATCGAGCATCTCCTGCATGGGCATGCCGTCAACCGGCGCATGGTGGTATTGGAACCACAGATCGGCCTCGGCGAAATCATGCGAGAACCTGCACACGATATTCAGGAGCCCTGCACCCGGATGCTTAAGAATCCTGAATTCCGGAGTGGCGAGCCTTGCCGAAGACAAGCATTTCGAATCCGCAAGGTCCGTCCTGAAAAAATGAATCATTGTAGCCTGGAGTATTCTGTCGCCGTAATGACGCATTGTTATTTGCTCGGAAACCGACTGGAACTCCTCACGAATCTTAGCGCGGATCCTGCGGGATATCAGGGTCAGCCTTCTCTTGTCGCCCGCATCCGAGAATTCGTTGTATGCATCCTCCACTATCTTGCAGAGCCTGTCTGATTTCGACGCGCTGAGAAGGACTCCCTCCTCCTTGCTTGACTCGAAGTGCGGGAACAAACGCAGCAACTTCCCGCGGCTGTCGAACTCCGCCTCGACGATGTCAACATACTCGTGCCTCTCCTTGGTTACGGAAAAAGCATGCGGCTCGATCCTCCAGTGGAAGACAGGGTTCCCTTTCAGAAACTTGAACAGACGCGACACAAGAAAAATCTTCGCCATGTTGAAATCCACCTTGCATCCCTCGCCACCGTCAAGATAGTTCAAACGGAACGACGCCAGGCAAAACTTCGAATGCTCCTTGCGCAGGAAGACCTGCGTGATCCTTCGCCAACCGTTTTCCATGGCGAAGAAACCTAGGTTCCTCAGCAGTTGCAGAAACTTTATCACGACAAAGAAAAACATGCCGCCAGGTGTCCAGTTGCCCTTGAACAGACGCGACATCCGCATTTTGCGCATCTGCCCCATGGCAGATGCCGCAAGCGACTGCTCCATATCTGCTCCAGGGCCCTTGACCTGCTCAAGTGAAAGAGAGTCGTCAGCAGAAAGTGTGTCGGGATTGCCGAGGAAATCCACTATCGCCGCAGCAACCTCAGCAGGAGCCTCCTCATGCGGACAATGCCCCGCATCACGGACAAGCTTCAACCGGGCATTCGGTATGGCGTTGCGGAAGTGAAACGCATCCTCGATGCCGATAACCGTGTCCTCGACACCCCAGACAACCAAAGTCCTTATCCTAAGCTCCCCAAGCCGCCTGTAGAAATCCGCGAAATTCGCAATCAGCAGCTGCCTCAATGATGCGATCATGCACTCCTTGGCATAGGGCATCGAGAACACTTTCGAATACTCCTCGATGGTCTCGTCGCGGATTTTCAAAGGGTCATGATAGAGCTCCGAGAGTATATACAGAGGCAGCACTGCTGGCCGAGCGTCGGAATACTTCAGTATTATCGCCTCCTCCGCAGTGCTCATGAATTCGGCGACAAAATCCGGGATCTTAAGAAACATTCCCGCGCTGTCGATCAGCACCAGAGCACCCGCACGGGAAGCAATATCAGGATCGAAAAGACTCAGCAAGGCAACGGCTCCACCCATCGAATGCGCGACCATGACAAAGTCCTTCAAGTCAAGACTGCGGACAAACTCGCACAATATCTCGCTCTGGTCAAACGGGGAATACCCACCACCAGAATCCTTAGACGAATAACCCATCCCCTTGAGGTCAAGAGCTATAAAACGATAGTCCCCCTTCATCTCCGAAACGAGATATCTCCATGAGAGCGAGAACGATGCTATCCCGTGCACAAGCAGCACCGGATGCCCTGAACCGCTCTCACGGTAAGATATATCCACACCCTTGACATTGACTGTCTTTACATTCTTCATCCTCATAAAACTAATTTAACTTCCTTTTTTTTCCAACCGCGATTGTTAAATTGAAAAAAAATTGGGAAAAGTTAAGAGAAAAAAAAATTTTGCTTGATATTTTCTTTTTATTCAGCTATATTTCTCACCAAGTTAGAGTTCGGCCAACTATGGCCGAGGGTTTCAAAACGACACGTTGTCGTTTTAACCAAAGAAACTTGAAAGGAAAAGGAGGAGGCGAAATGGCAGTGAAAAAGGCACCAGCAAAGAAGGCTCCGGCGAAGAAGGCTCCGGCGAAGAAGGCCCCGGCAAAGAAGGCCCCGGCGAAGAAGGCCCCGGCGAAGAAGGCCCCGGCGAAGAAGGCCCCGGCAAAGAA
>JAFGFR010000019.1 GCA_016930955.1 Victivallales bacterium
AGCGCAGGCACGGCATGCGCCACGGCGAAATGGCAGGCACAGACAGCTTCGGGTATGCACCAGCCATTTCGCCTCCCCGGCATGTCCGACACCAAGAGCTGCACTCAGAGTGACCTCAGCGGCCTTTGTCATCGCTCTGGTGCTCGCGGCAGCCTTGCGCCTCGACACTGCCATATCGCGCCGCATGCAGTCCAGGAAATGGGGCACACTGCTCCCGGAAGAATCATTCGAGGGAGCATTCTACACTGCCGGCAAGGAATATCTTTTCGGCAGCATGTCTGGACAGTTGATGATAGCCAGCCAGGGTGAGGTTGCCCTTGTCATACCTGACAGGGAATCCGCGGCAACAACCCTCGCCACGGTATTCTCGCAGCACCACGAAGCCAAAGAAATCCTCGTTCTGGGGAATGGATTCAACCTCTGTGCGGAGATATTGCGAAGTTCGCAGATTTCCCGACTGCATTGGTTCTATCCCGACACTCAGCTTGTGGACAGGGTTAACGAGCTTCTTCCACTGGAATCGAGGCTCGATGACAATAGGCTGCATATCGTCAAGGAGGACATCAGGCGCTTCCTCCATGACGAGAGCCCGCTATACGACATTATCATCGTCAATATCGACGACTCGGCATCATCAAATCTAAACAGGTACTTCACTGTCGAGTTTTTCGCCCAGCTCCGGTGTCATATGCGTGAGGGCGGGATTGTCGCGGTAAGAGCCCCAGGGGGGGCGAATGTCGTCGGCCTGGAACTGGCCTTCATCGGCGCATCGGTAAAGGAATCCCTTTCCAGGATATTCCCCAAAACCGTCATCAATCCCGGGGAGACCACATGGTTCATATCCTCCTTTTCTCCAAGACTTTCCTCCGATCCAGAAATACTCGCACGGAATTTTGCGAAATTCGCAGATTCCGAGGACATCTTCCCTCCTGACGGGCTGTATTACATATACTCTCCAGCAAGGTCTAAAGCCGTCGCCGAGGCCTACGATTCTTCCGCCATGCCTGAAAAAATCCTCATCAACAAAGAGTCCAAACCCAACGTCTATCTCTTCGAGTTGCTTCTCTCATGCAGAATCGCCGGATTCGACGCACTCAAAACTTTTAACCCGCTGATAAATGCAGGGATATTACCCTTCGTGTCGGCCATCGCGGCTTGCTTGATTGTATGGATGCTCTATGCCAGAGGAGCAGGGACGGCGCGAGCTGCAATAGGAGAGAATGTAATTCTCGTGTTCACATCGGGCATCCTTGCAATTGGCTCGGTACTGGTGCTCATGTTCCTGTACCAGACTATTTTCGGGTCGCTTTTCCTGCACGTCGGTCTTATCTCCTCGCTTTTCATGTGCGGCCTGGCCACAGGAGCCTTGGCAGCACGAAAAATAACTCTACGACCTGGAGCAATGCCAGACCGCATCCTTTGTGCCGCTATAATTGTGCAGATGCTCTTTTTCCTTGCTGCAGCCTCGCTTGATGTCGGAAGCTGGAACCTTCCGGCTTTCTTTGTCGCCTTCATCGTCGCGGGCTTGTGCAACGGGTTTTATTTCCCTATAGCCGCCGAAAGGCTCTCTCGCTTTGGGGTGCCACCCGAATTTTCCGGGAGCATGCTGGAGAATGCCGACCATCTCGGCGCTGCCGTGGGGACAAGCCTTGGCGGCTTGATCCTCATACCTCTGCTCGGCACATTTGAAACCCTTGTCTTGTTTTCAATCATCTTAGGGTTTAACTTACCGTCGGCAATTCTTCGTATGCTGGGAGAGAGGCAAATGGAGCAGACACAAACATTGAACCGGTTGGGCAGGAAAACCGTGTTTGCCCTGCTTGCCGCCGTGGCAACCGCGGCGGTTTTTATCGCCGCAGTCTGGCTCTCGGGGGGGAACACCGAAGAAACGGAAACAACAAAACAAAACCCGGATAAACCTGGCCAAGTCACAGAAAAAGTCCCTTCTCCAGTTGATCCCGCAAGTATCCCTGAAGACAAGAACGACCCGGCGACTCAACCCACAGGCAAAGACGAGTTCCCATATGTCCAACCCGAGTCGAATGTCAGAAAAGCCGATATCACAAAAATCAAACAGATGATCAAGGACAAAAAGCTGTCAGACCACGAGGCCGAGTTCTACAGAGACTTCGATTAACACACCAGAATAGCCACACACGCCAAACAAATGACGTCAAATAAGGGTATATTCCCACCATGGGCAATGAAGGGAAAAAAATAGCCAAGGTCATAGTGAACCTGTCGTTGGACAGGGTGTTTGACTATTTGGTCCCTGCCACCCTCAGGGGCGTAATCCGTGCGGGGACCCAGGTTGTTGTGCCTTTCGGGCATTCACAGCGCAACGGTTTCGTCATCGGCCTGAAGGACGCATCAGGATACCCGGAGGGCAAGCTGAAAGAGATCGCAGGCCTGAGGGAAAGCCATCCCGAGGTAAGTGAACCCTTGATCCGGCTGGGCGAGTGGATGTCCGAGTACTACTGCTGCTCCCGGGAGCAGGCAGTGAGGGCCCTGCTCCCCGGCGCGGTGCGCAGCGGCAGACAAAAAAGACGTACGCTCGACCTGTATTATCTGAATTGCCCCGTTGAGGAAGCCCAACGGTTCGTGCTCGAAAAATCCAGCAAATCACCCGCGAGATGCGCGATACTGAAGGTGCTCCTGGGACACCACGGCATAAGCAAAAGCGTGCTTCTGCACGAGGCGGGAGGAGGGGCTTCAGCACTGCCTTGGCTGCTCAAGTCGGAGATGGTCGAGAAAGTTTCGGAGGCGTTTGACCGCGATCCTTTCAGGGGGGTCGAAGTCGCTCGCACAAGCCCGCAGCCGCCCACGCCGGAGCAGGCGTGCGCACTCGGACAGATCGAGCAGATGATTGACCGCAAGACTAAGCAGCACACCTTGCTGCTTCACGGTGTCACCGGCAGCGGAAAAACCGAGGTATATCTCCAGGCAATCAAGATGATTCTCGACCGTGGGCGCGACGCGATAGTCCTCGTGCCGGAGATCTCGCTTACTCCACAGACAACAGAGAGGTTCAGAGGACGTTTCGGCGAGATGGTGAGCGTGTTGCACAGCGGCTTGAGCGACGGCGAGCGCTATGACGAGTGGATGCGTATAAACAACGGCCGGGTACGTATAGTAGTCGGCGCCCGATCGGCGCTGTTCGCACCTTTCAAAAAACTCGGACTCATCATCGTTGACGAGGAACACGAAAACTCCTACAAGCAGGACGAGGCTCCACGCTACCATGCACGCGACGTGGCCGTGATGAGAGGCCTGAAGGAAAATGCCTGCGTGATCCTCGGCTCGGCCACTCCATCTCTGGAGTCGGCGCACAACGCGGCAAAAGGCAAGTATCTGCTTTCAGTCCTGAGCTGCCGGGTTGACGACAAGCTTATGCCAGAGATGGAGGTTGTCGACATGCGCCAGGAAGCGATCGAGTCAGGCAGCGTGAAGGTTTTCTCACGCCTTCTGGTCGAGGAGATACACCAGCGCCTGGTCAATGGGGAGCAGAGCATTATCTTCCTCAACCGCAGGGGTTACTCAACACAGCTCATTTGCCAGAGCTGCGGCTATGTCGCACGTTGTGTCGACTGTTCCATACCCTATACATTCCACAAAAAGCGCGGCTGCCTGAGCTGTCATCTTTGCGGTGCCATGCGGGGTGCCCCTGAAAGCTGCCCGGAATGCGGCGGCAAGGACATCATGTACAGCGGCATGGGCACGGAGAGGATCGAGAGCATCGCGAAGAAAATCTTCCCTTCGGCACGAATCTGCAGGATGGACTCCGACACCATGACAAGAAGAAACTCCTACGAGGTAGCCCTCGACGATTTCCGTTGCGGCAGGACAGATATACTCATCGGTACCCAGATGATCGCTAAGGGACTGCATTTCCCAAACGTCACTCTCGTGGGGATCGTGTTTGCCGACCTGAGTCTTCACATGCCCGATTTCAGGGCCCACGAGCGGACATTCCAGCTTCTGACACAGGTCGCAGGCCGCGCAGGGCGCGGGGATGTCAGGGGAAAGGTACTAATCCAGACCTATACACCGTATAATGTGGCAATACAATTCGCCGTCGAGCACGACTACGAGGGGTTCTTCTCACAGGAGATGGAGATTCGCAAGCAGCTGTGCTACCCGCCCTGCGGGCATCTGCTGATTGTGCATTTCCACGGCGCCAATGAAGGTGAGGTTGCGAAATCCGCAGAACATTTTGCCGAGGGGTTTTCCAGCTTTTCCATGGGTAGAGTCAAAGTCTCCGGGCCGGGGCCGGCACCAGTCGAAAAGATAAAAGGCAAATTCCGATACCAGATGATCTTCCGGGGACACCCCCTCAAAGACCTGAAGATCAAACTCAGAGAACTTGCACTGAACCTGAAAAAAACAAAAGATGTCAGAATCCATATCGATGTGGATGCCGTAAGCATGATGTGAAATCAGTTTTCAATTTTGGAGAGCCAGTTTCAAAACTCATAATCTTTGTTCTTCCATCGGTGTCGGTATCGATTTGGATTTGATCGTCCCCATCGCCAATATGAGGGGCGCGAGGCATGGGCGTCACTCTCCATCGATTGGTTGGCTTTTGCCTTGCTCGTTGTCGTGATCGTGCGCCGAAAGTCTTAGGACGTGCACCCTGAAGTCTTCAAAAAATAGTAACCCGCCTCCATTCTGAAAAAAAATCAATTTTTTTTCAA
>JAFGFR010000224.1 GCA_016930955.1 Victivallales bacterium
GTGGCGCATGCCGTGTCTCCGCCTCAACCCTTTGGGCGGCAACAACAATGATGTCCGGGAGTGATTGATGCTTGAGGATGCCGAGATAAAGAGTAACGAATGTTTATGCGGCGATTACCGGAAGGTTGATTTCAACGCTCCCGGTGTGAGCTCGCCAGCGCAGCCCGGACAGTTCGCGCATGTGCGGATTCCGCAGATGCGAGACCGGATTCTGAGAAGGCCCTTCAGCATCTGCAACGTATCGGAAGGGGGAATGCTCTCGATCGTCTACAAGGTCGTGGGCGAGGGAACGAGGATACTGTCAGAAATGAAACCCGGCGAGGTCTGCAATCTGATGGGACCACAGGGCAGGCCTTTCTCTCTGCCGAAGGCAAATGAAGTCCCGGTGATAATTGCCGGTGGCTACGGCTCGGCGGCCACCTATCTTCTTGCGCGCCGATCGCCACAGGCGGGAATCCTTCTGCTCGGGGCGCGAACATCGCAGGACATCATACTCGCAGGCGAATACACCGAATGCGGCTTCGACGTAAGACTGTCCACCGAGGACGGATCCTCGGGTAAAAAAGGCATGGTGACCGATCTGCTCGAGGAGGTTGTCAAAGAAGGAATCAAAGGGGTTCGCTTTTACGCATGCGGCCCACACGGGATGCTCATGGCCGTGGCGACAAAACTCATCGGGGCAGGGCACGAGGACGCGGAGATGAGCCTCGACCACCTTATGTGCTGCGGTGTCGGGGCATGCTTCGCCTGCGTGGTCAAGGTCAAGGACGACAACCCAGACGGTTGGCGCTATGCCAGGACCTGCAGCGAGGGTCCAGTCTTTTCGGCGGGGGATATTTACTGCTAGCCCCGGAGCTTATCCACCAAACGATCCCGCAATCATCCCTCCGGAAAAGGATTTTCACACTATTGAGCCAGTTTCAAAAACACCTTGACATTTCAGCGCCGACATACTAGGATATGTCTCGGTGCAATATTCTACTTGACGCAGGAAAAACAATGAGAGCTAGCAAAAGAACTTATGTTGAGGTACTGGATGTGACGCTTCGCGACGGGGAGCAGACTCCAGGGGTATCGTTCACGCCGATGGAAAAGACGCAGATAGCCAGACACCTGCTTTCGAAGGTCAGGGTGGATCGTGTCGAGGTCGCCTCGGCCAGGGTCTCCGAGGGAGAGCAGGCTGGAGCGAGGAGCATTATCGCCTGGGCCGAGAAGAACGGCAAGGTGGACAAGGTCGAGATATTAGGCTTTGTTGACAGCGGCAAGTCGGTCGATTGGATCCGGGATGTCGGGGGCGTGACAATGAACCTTCTTACCAAGGGCTCCGAGGCCCACTGCCGCGGACAGTTAAGGAAGACTCCCGAGGAACACTACTCCGAAGCCTGCCGCGCGATCGACTACGCGGAGAAAAACGGTATCGCCGTAAATGTGTACCTCGAGGACTGGTCCAACGGGATGAGGACAAACTTCGACTACGTCTATGGATTCGTGTTGAAGTTGCTAAACTGCAAGGTCGAGAGGATAATGCTCCCCGACACACTCGGGGTCTTCAACCCGAACGACATCAGGCTGTACATGCAATGGATGACCTCGGCCTTCCCAGGCACCAGATTCGATTTCCACGGGCATAACGACTACGGCCTTGGGTCGGCATGCACTCTGCAGGCGGTCCTTTCCGGTGCACAGGGTGTGCATGTCACGGTCAACGGCCTGGGGGAACGTGCGGGAAACCCGTCGCTGTGCGAGGTCATACCCATAATCCACGACATGAGCGGATTCAAAACCCACGTCAACGAGGGTCAACTCAAGCACATCTCCGATCTGGTCCAGACATTCTCGGGCAAGCGCCCTGCACCCAACACCCCGGTTATAGGCAGAGATGTCTTCACACAGACCTGCGGTGTACATGCCGACGGCGACAAGAAGGGCAACTTATACTTTAACCGTCTGCTCCCCCAGCGTTTCAACAGGACGCGCGCATACGCCCTCGGCAAACTCAGCGGGAAGGCATCCATAGACAAGAATATGGAAAGCCTCGGCATGGAGCTTGACAAGGATGTCAGGGACAAGGTTCTTGCCGAGGTTATCCGTCTGGGCGACAAAAAAAAGAAGGTCACCCCGGAGGATCTGCCATTCATCATCTCCGATGTGCTGAATTCACAGTGCGAAAGGCGCATTAAGTTTAAGCACTACAGGATTTCCACCGAGAAGGGCAAACTGCCGTCGGCGAGCCTTGAGCTGGACTACAACGGGAAAATCATCAAATCGGAGTCGAAGGGCGACGGCGGCTATGACGCATTCATGAAAGCCCTGCGCAAGGCGCTTAAGACTCAAGGCGTAGAAATACCCAAGTTGGTCGGCTACGAGGTCCAGATCCCCCCCGGAGGGAAAACCGACGCGCTGGTCGAGACCACGATAACGTGGGAGAACAAGGGCGACGCGCCCTTCTCCACCATAGGGGTCGACAGCGACCAGGCTGAAGCCGCGTTGGAGGCCACGGAAAAGATGCTGAACCTCCACCTGCGCTAGCCGACGAATTCGGATATCCCGGTTTGGTTGAACACACTGGGGTTGGCGAAAGACAGCCTGACCACCATTGTCTCCCCGGAGGCTGTCAGGCCTGCAGGCAGTCCCCTTATCCTCAGCACAGGCTTGCCGGTTTCCCAAAAAGATGGTAGTGTCTCGCTGGAGCATTCCAGAGCTTGACCCGTATTGAGCAGTACCGCCTCCTGCGGCATGTCCGACAGAGGTGGCAGGGTTACAGACCCGGACTTCACAGGAGGGATCACATGCACATATAAAGTGCTTCCACGGCGTGTCAGCATCACATCGCCGTTGCTTGTCAGTTGCGAACAAGGCGTGGTATCTGAGTATGCCTCCATGGTTCTCACGTACCACGACCCAATCTGGTCAAGTATCTGGCACGCCTCCTTCGGCAGTGTGCCGTCGGGCGCGGGCCCGACATTCAAGAGATAATGCGCTCCCTTGCTCATGAACATCGCGATGCTGCGGATAAGGAACTGCGGCAGATAGTAATCCTCATCGCCTCGGTAGCCCCAGCTTTGCATGCCTACCGAGTTGCACGCCTCGGCAGGCCGCCCGAACTTGGAATGACGACTCCCGGCATCCCTGTCGTACTCGCGCTCAGGTGTCCCGAAGTCCCCCGGGTCAAATCCGCGGTCGTTGATAACCATGCCTGGCTGAAGCCTGCGCAAGCTTTCATTCACGGAGGGATCAAAAAATCCCGGCACGTTCATGTCCCAGAAAAAATGCCTGACCTCTCCGTAATTCGAGCACAGCTCAGTCACCTGTCCCTCCAAGTAGGACATGTATTTATCCCAGTCGGGCCGATCGTCGGGCCCCGGGCAGGGAAGCTCATGGTGTCGCCCCTCGTTCGGATAGTTCGGATGATGCCAGTCAACCACAGAATAGTAGATGCCAAAAGCAAGCCCGTGACGGTGACACGCATCGGCAACCTGACCTATGATATCCTTTTTATAGGGGGTGTTCATCACGTTGTAGTCAGTATGTTTCGTCGCCCAAAGGCAGAAACCGTCGTGGTGCTTCGCGGTAATGCATAGGTACTCCATGCCCAGTTCCAGGGCTTTGCGCACTATCGCCTCCGCGTCGAACTTATCCGGATTGAAGCGCGAGGCGAGACCCTCGTACTCACGACGGGGGACACGCCTGCGCATCTGCGCCTGCTCGTGCCAAGCATCAATCGCATACAGGCCGAAATGTATAAAAAGCCCCAGACGCCTGCTCGAGAACCATTCGCCTACTGTATTCTCACCCATTTTCCCTCTCTCTTTAGAGCCAATTTCAAAACTCCCCGTGGCCGCGCGGAGTTTTGAAATTGGCTCTTTATATCATGTGCCGCCATGTCATCAACTTTCAACCCCTCGCTTAACCTTCGATATTATCATATCCAGTATCTCCTCGACTGTCATGTCGCTGCTGTCTATCAGCACCGCGTCGTCCGCCTTCTTAAGAGGTGACGTCTCGCGCGTCATGTCCAGATCGTCACGCCGGGCTATCTCCTTGGCCACACTCTCAACTGTGGCGCCCTCACCAGCCTCGCCATTCTGTGCAAGCCTCCGGCGGGCCCTCACCTCGGGTGTCGCGGTAAGGTAAAATTTATACCTTGCATCCGGAAATACAAC
>JAFGFR010000225.1 GCA_016930955.1 Victivallales bacterium
CTTCTCCAACTCCTCTCCAGTCAACGTCTCCGCGGAGCCATGACCGTCCTGGAAGGCAAGATACGCGGCAGTCCCGCCGTATAGCTCGGGCTTCTTCGTCCACATCACAGGAAAACCCTTCCAACCCCACCGAAAATCCTGGACACCCTCCCACCTCGACGCCGACATGCTCCATGTGTCGAAACTCGAGCCCCACTTGTCAACCGCCGTCTTGCCCTCCGGATTGACAGGCTTCACCGACTGCTGGTAATTCGTGTCC
Source organism: Victivallales bacterium (assembly GCA_016930955.1). Lineage (GTDB taxonomy): Bacteria > Verrucomicrobiota > Lentisphaeria > Victivallales > JAADHT01 > JAFGFR01. The sequence goes on from JAFGFR010000225.1 coordinate 260, forward strand.
ACAAGCCAGTCATAGGGGTACTTGTGCTCCTCCAGCAGCAGGATTTAGCCTCGATATTCGAATTTGTTTAGGATTTAGAGTTTCGTGCTTAGAATTTCCTAGTGGTGCCACTTCAACTTCCCCGATGTAGGGATCTTGATATAGGTGCCTGCGGATCACATCTGCTCTTCGAGTGCACTCTTGATCTTCATTGATTCACAAGGCTCCCAGCCGGTGTCCGAGCATACGGTCGAGATGTCAATGAGTGAATGCATCTTCTCCGGTTCGCATCGCAGGGGGACACCGCAGAAATAAGTTTTCAGAATATCGGGTATGCTCGCCTGTGTTGTCTTTGACACTGCCGGGAAATACTGACGGTATCCGGGCAGCTTTCTCTCCAGGATAGCACTCAGCAACGCCGCCGCGTCCGCCATCACCAGAAACGAAGACAATTCATCAATGGACTTGGGGTTGAACTCCGTGAACCTTTGCCAATATCTCTTTACTTTCTGGATGTCGTGATCATGCTGCAGAAGGTGAGGGAAACGCAAGGAAACGTAGCTGCCTTCCGGGTTCAGCGTGGCCAGATTGCGGAGAATGTCCTCGCCGACCTGCTTGCTTAGCCCGTAGGCATGACCAGGCGATGCTGGAATGTCCCCGTCGGCAGGAAGATATGGGAGCCTGCTGGCAGGCGTGCCGCAGGCATCATAAGGGTTCCATGCAAACACCTGTATCGAGCTTGCGAAGGCAATCTTGGCGACACCCATGTCCTTGGCTGCTGTGAAGACATTCATGTTGGCACAGGCGTTTCTCCGGAAAAGCTTCTGGGGAGTGAGATGCGAACTCATGCTCGGGATGTTGCCCAGATGGATGAGAGCCTCGCACCCCTCCAGAAGGCGATAGCAGCAAGTCTCCTCGGTCAGGTCGGCGACATCCAACCCGCCGGGAAGCCCGGTTCTGTATCTGCAGTCGGCGGCAACAACCTCGTGACCGTCGCTGAGCAGACGCTCCCAAACCACCCGTCCAAGCCTGCCGGAAGCCCCTGTGAGCAATACTCTCATTATACCTTCGGATCCTCAGTCCATCATCCCGAGAAATCTCTGGATAATTGGTGAGAACTTGACGACAACCGGGGCGAATACCACGCTGACAATAGTCATCAACTTGATAAGGATGTTGAGGGACGGGCCTGATGTGTCCTTGCAGGGGTCGCCCACTGTGTCGCCCACGACTGCGGCCTTGTGCGCCGGAGAGCCTTTGCCCCCATGGGCACCCTTCTCGATATATTTCTTGGCGTTGTCCCAGGCACCGCCGGCGTTGTTCAGCATCGTCGCCAGGACAAACCCGCAAACCAGACCGCCAGCGAGCAAGCCCATGACCCCGGCAACTCCAAGCACCAGACCGGTAGACACCGGGATCACGATGGCGAGGAGCGAGGGAATTATCATCTCCCTCTGCGCCCCAACGGTGGATATATCAACGCAACGTGCATAGTCAGGCTTCTCCGTCCCGTCCATAATCCCGGGATGTTCCTTGAACTGCCTGCGGACCTCGTTGACCATCGCGCCCGCCGCGCGCCCGACAGCCTTCATCGTCATCGCGCAGAAGATGAAGCACATCATCCCGCCTATGAGCATCCCGCAAAGCAGCAGCGGATTCATTATCGTCAGATCGTATGCCCTGGCAAGATCGGTGATCGAGGCCATCGTGACCAACATCACGGAGTCGCTGACTTTGGCGCTGTCCGTCGTGAAACCCACCTCGCCGAGCTGGAAAATCGAGTCGGGCGCGGAATTCGCAAGTTTCCCGACCCAAATCTTCACTTCCTCCGCATAAGCAGCAAGCAGCGCCAGCGCGGTCAGCGCTGCGGATCCCAGTGCAAAGCCCTTCCCGGTCGCGGCGGTGGTGTTCCCCAGGGCATCCAAAGCATCTGTCCTCGTGCGGACTTCAGCAGGAAGCCCGGCCATCTCAGCATTGCCGCCGGCATTGTCGGCTATCGGGCCGTAGGCATCCGTCGCAAGAGTGATGCCCAAGGTCGCAAGCATCCCCACGGATGCGAAACCTATCCCGTAAAGCCCCATTGAAGGGTCGCTGAATCCACCCGCGAACCCGAATGCACAAAGTATGCCGATCACTATCACAATAGCCGAGATGCCCGTGGAGTACATGCCAGTCGCCAGGCCGTCTATGATGGTCGTCGCTGCGCCCATGTTGGCCTGCTCGGCTATGCCTCTTGTCGGCTTGTACTCGTCTGACGTGTAGTACTCGGTCCCCTGTCCGATAAGGACACCCGCCAAAAGACCCGAAATGACCGAGCCGAATATCCCCCATGTCACAAATGGCGTCATCTGCGCCAGCCCCGCCACGGCAACAAGTATCAGCACCGAGCTGCCCAGTGTTCCGATGAGCAGGGCTCTGAGGAGAGACTTCTGAGAGGCATCCTCACGGGTCTTGACCATGAATATCCCTACAATCGAGAGCGCGATGCCGATGCCAGCGACTATCATCGGGGCAGCCACGAGGTTCACCGCCATGTTCAAGTCCTGATGGCTTGCCCCCACCGCCGCGCCGAGGGCCGCAGTCGCCAAGATCGAGCCGCAGTAGGACTCGTACAAGTCCGCGCCCATGCCGGCAACGTCACCCACGTTGTCACCGACATTGTCGGC
>JAFGFR010000226.1 GCA_016930955.1 Victivallales bacterium
AGACTCGGTGATAGACTGCTGGTTAGGCTTTGTCTATGCCGGACTTTAACCGGAAAGCAATTGCAAGCTTTGCTTGGCGCACCCATGCTCTTTTTCTCCTTTGAGCCAATATTGCCAAATTGTCTTGTCCTTGCCCATGAACCAATCGAGGGGCACAATCCAAAACGGAACCCGGTCCCGTAAAACATTGCACGCAGGGTGTGCAACCCTGCGCGTCTGTGATAATACCTTCAGGGGAGCGGATATCAAGTGCTTAATCGTGAAATATTCGCGGCAGTCACCCGCCAAGGGGTCGTTCAACAATTACTACGACCCCTAAGAGCGTCCCGGAGAGCCAGGCCCTCTCGCAAAGCATGGGTTTCCGACAGTTTCTTCCGTATGCCGGAACCTGTTTTTGCGATCCGATCGCGTTTCGCGTTGAGTTTTTCGCGATCGGCTCATTTGACAAACGCGGACAATTATGCTAGATTAAACTCGTGAGCCAGATCAAAATTCACAGTGGCTGCATCTGTATCGCCACTGTTGCGCCCGTGGTCTTTTGGATTTTTATCGTGACTTCGCTAAGGAGCTCGCATGCGCATCGCCGTATATTCAGACGTACACGCGAACCTTCCGGCATTGATGGCCTTCATCAAGGATTCCGCCGGGAGGGGTGTGCAGTGCTACGAGTTCCTCGGCGATTCAGTCAACTATGGCGGCAGCCCCCAGGAGTGCATGGATGAGATAATCAAGCTCGGGATGGTGGGGCACATCAAGGGGATAGATGCCTTCACGCCGCCATCGTTTATCGACCGAGAATTCATCGAGGAAGTATACAGCGGCCCGCTTGCGGGAAAGATACTTCTCGGCAACAACGACGCAGCCTGCTGCGGGCTCGAGGACCCGGGGTATTTCGCCGAGGCGGCAAGGATTTCCGCCGTCATCACCAAGACTAAGCTTCTTTCCGAGTGGCATCAGGCTTTTCTCCGCGGCCGCCCCATGGAGGCTCCGATGAACACCTGCAACGAATCCGTGGAGAAGGGTCACGAGGACTGGTCTGTGCCTGTGAGATACAACCATAGCGCCCCGGGGAACCTCTGCCTCGAGGAATGGCATTATGTCAAGCCCAACATAAATATCGAGCATCTGGAGTTTTATTTCAACTACTTCAAGGAGCGCGTGTTTTTCGTGGGGCACAGTCACCAGCCCTGCTCATTTGTCCAGGCAGGAGGGGAGATATTCCCGGTGACATTCCCCTTGCCCACCAAGAACTACGACAAGGCCATCGTCAATGTCGGCGCCGTCGGCCAGCCGCGCGAAGGCATGATAAAAGGCTCGTACGTCATGGTTGACTCCATCGAGAAAACCATTGAACTGATATGGTTCGACTACGATATAAGGCAGGCCGTGGACGACATCCTCAACGCCGGCCTTCCCGAGCAGAACGCCCATAGGCTTATCCACGGCAAGGCCGTCCCGGAAAGGACCTTCGACAAGACCGACTCGGGGCGCCTCCATGCCTGAGAAATGCAATATTGCACACTTCCTCGCGGATATCGCTGAAAGGTATGGCGAGAAAACGGCAGTGTCCTTCAAGGGCAGAAGCATCACGTTTTCCGATCTGCACTCGATGAGTTCGCTCTACGCCTGTAGCCTGAGAGCTTCAGGCCTTGGCATAGGCATGAGAACATTGATGATGCTCCGGCCGGGGATCGAGTTCATCGTTGCGGTATTCGCGGTTTTCAAAACCGGCGCCATTCCGGTTTTCATAGACCCCGGCATGGGTATCGGTAACCTTCTCCGATGTGTCAGGAAGACCAAACCTCGGGCATTGATAGGCATTGCCAAGGCTCAGTGGACGCGCCTTCTTTTCCCCCGGACATTCAATTCGCTGGAATTTTCTTTCTCCCACGAGTCATTATGCCCTCCCGGAGTGATTAAACTCCCTTCTTTAGATGATTTTTCGCGGTCAGCTCAGGTCGGCGATTTCCAGACGGCATCCGTCCAGCCCGACGACACTGCCGCGATAGTCTTCACCACCGGCAGCACGGGGCCCCCGAAAGGCGTAGTCTATACGCATCAGATCTACATAGAGCAGAAACGTATGATATCAGAGTTTTATGGCGCTGGGCCCGAGCATGTAGACATGCCGGCATTCCCCCTGTTCGCGCTCTTCAGTGCCGTCATGGGCATGCCTTCGGTTATTCCTGATTTCAACCCCTCCTTCCCGGCCATGGCCGACCCGGCACTTATCGCCAGGACCATTTCCGAGAACAACATCTCGTTCTCATTCGCCTCCCCTGCCCTATGGCGCAACCTGGCCGACTACTGCATCGAGAAATCCATCGTCCTCGAATCCCTTAAAAAGGTCCTCATGGCCGGTGCCCCGGTCGCCTGCGACCTGCATGAGAAACTCCGCAAGATCGCCCCCAACTGCGTGGCCATGGTGCCTTACGGAGCCACCGAGGCGTTGCCCGTCGCGAACTTCTCAAGCTCGGACATCACTAGGGACATAGCTTCGGCTGTATCTTCCGGCCGCGGCTACTGTGTCGGGAAGCCCCTGCCGGGAATCAAGATACATGTTATCAAGCCAACGGAAGACCCGGTAGGCTCTTGGGATGACTCGATCGAGCTGCCCAATGGCGAGACAGGCGAGATAGTTGTGGAGGGGAAAGTGGTAACCCCAGAGTACTACGAGCTTGCAGAACTCACACGACTTGCCAAGATCCGCGGCCGGGGCGGTCGTCTCATGCACAGGATGGGGGACATGGGCTTCTTCGATGAAAAAGGCCTCCTCTGGTTCAAAGGCAGAAAGGCCCATAGGGTGTTCACCCCGGACGGCGTGATCTATCCCGTATGCTGCGAGGCGGTTCTGAAATCTCATCCGAAGGTCTTCAGGGCGGCTCTGGTGGGCATCTGTGATAAAGGAATCCAGACACCGGTTGCCGTGATCGAGCCTGTCCCCGGGGTGCTCCCCCTGGACCAAGACCGCAGAGAAAAGTTCATCTCACAGCTGCAGGATATCGCATCGAGGAATCCCATCACGAAAAACATCAGGGATTTCCTCTTCATGTCCCCGTTCCCCGTGGATATCAGGCACAACGCAAAGATATCCAGGGAAAGCCTTGCAGTATGGGCCGCGGCAAGGAAAATCCAGTCCCCTTGAGAGCTTGTTCCTCGAAGTCAGCAAATAAAGCAACCAAAAGAGCCAATTTCAAAACTCCGCGTGAACCGCATTGGGAGCGCAGGCACGCCAGACGGTGCGGCGAAATGGCCGGTGCATACCTTAAGCTGTCTGTGCCAGCCATCATAGTCCTCGCAGAAGGCGACATGTATTCACCGAGAAGGAGCCGACACCCTGTAGAGCATGCAGGCTAAAAATATAGTGAAATAACCGTCCAGGGCGTAATGCCATCCCAGAAGTACCGAGCCGGTTTGGATTACGGCCAAATATGCGAACATCGCATAACCTAGCCGCCTGTTGATCTCAAGGATGAAAAAAGCAAAAAGTGCCACCACCCCCACGTGCAGGCTGGGGAAGGCAGCTATGCCCTCGTAGATAAAGACTTTGCATACTCCGGGATTGCACAGTGCCTCCTGATAGTGTTCATAAAGCGTTTCCTGGAGGTGTCGGGCTATGGGTATCCTCAGCGGCTCGAACCACTCAGGGTGGGTGTAAATCGGGCCCAGAGATGGCAGGAGAACGGCGAAAAGACCGCCGATCATCCAGATGGCCAGATATGCTGTAAAGAATCTTATGTGCATCCTGGCTCCGGGGAGAATTGCGAAATACGCAACTATCACCGGCTTGACCAGATACCACGAGAAGTAGGCGGTGTCAACGAGACCCGCGACAATGTCGTGGCCAAGCAGAGATGCCAAAAATGTATTGGGATTGACACCGAGGTGCAGAATCTTGTCGAGCAAAAGCAGATCGTCGTCGAAAAGGTTGCAGTTGATAATTGGTATGGCCTGTTTGATGCTGCAGTAGACCACCAGTGTGAGTTTAAGCAAGAAAAGCACCTTGACGAGAACAAGCAGACGTCGCCACTGAATGATGCGGAGCATCTGCGATCTCCATCGCGCCCCGAATATCAAGGGGTCTTTGCCGCACCGCCTGAGACTTAACGCCAGCACCGCAGAGTGCATCACCAGGAACATCAGGGCCACCAGCAGAAACGCAATGTCGTAACCAAAATCGAAAACAAGGGTGAAATCTATCCGGAATCCGAAAAACCAGGACATTGTCAGCCCGAGAAGGCAATAAGAGACCACGAGCATATCGTAGATGCACAGCAGGGGGAATCTTTCCTCCGAAACCGGCTCCTTTAAATCATCCATAAGGGCTTCTTCAATTATTGAATTCCTTTAAACATGTGCTACAATAGCCACAGTGTCGGTAATAATCCAATTTTTTTTACCGCCGGGCAATTTTTTTCCATGCCGAACGTTTATATTGTTAGGAGAGCGATGCAACTGATAATATGCAAGAGCAAGATACACAGGGCGCGGATAACTCATTGCGACCTGGATTACGAGGGGAGTCTCGAGATAAATATCGATTATCTCGAAAAGGTGGGCATGATGCCTTATGAGAGGATACTGGTTGTCAACGCGACAAATGGCGAGAGGCTGGAAACCTACGCCATCCCCGGGAGGCCCGGCGAGCCGATATTCAGACTCAACGGGGCGGCAGCAAGAAAGGGAGCCGTGGGAGACATGGTGACGATAATGGCTTTCGGCCTGTTCTCCGGGGAGGAGGCGAGAGGCTTCAGGCCAAAGATAATCGTCCTGGACGAGGACAATAAAATCACGGAGTGCAAAGGCTCTCTGGCAGAAAAATGAAGACGATGCAAAAAAAATACGCCATGCTGGCAAGCAACTATCTTAAGGGAGCCGAGGAAGGACAGGCAATAGCCGAATATTCGGTGTTGGTTGTCCTTTTTGTCGGGACGATCCTGATGATGGTGACCCTTCTCAGCGTATTCAGCGACTACGGGTGGCGCATATTAAATTTGATTGGAAGCGATTTCCCGTGAGTGCGGATGCCCTCACGGACTAAGGAATAGAATCTATAACCAACAAGGAGAATGAAGATGAAAAGCAAAAGAAGAGAAAAGGGACAGGCG
>JAFGFR010000227.1 GCA_016930955.1 Victivallales bacterium
CGAGAGGGCGGGTCTGGTGACCTTGAATGACGGCTCGACCGGGTCGGTGACCATCGGCGGCTCGGTCAGCCCGGCGGGAGGGAACTTCGAGGAGCCCGTGACCCAAGGTACCTTGAAGGTCGTGGGGGCGTTTCTCGGGCTTTCGAGGGACAGGGCCAACGCGCGCCGCTTCCCGGCGATCCACCCGCTCGACAGTTGGAGCCACTACAGCAGCGTGGTGGACAAGAAGAAGCTCGACCGTGTCAGGGCGATGCTCAGGCGCGGCAACGAGGTGAGCCAGATGATGAAGGTCGTCGGCGAGGAAGGGACCACACTCGAGGATTTCATGATATACCAGAAGAGCGAGTTCTTCGACTATGTGTATCTTCAGCAGAACACCTTCGACAAGGTTGATGCCGCCACCGACCGCGAGCGGCAGATATATGTCTTCGACAAGGTCATGAGGGTCATGGACGCGGATTTCGCGATGGACTCAAAGGACGAGGCCCGGAAATTCATCCAGGAGATGAGGCAGTTGTTCATCGACAGCAACTACTGCGAGACAGATTCATCCGAGTTCAAAAGACTCGAGAGGGAAATAGACGACAAAATTGAAAACCGTAGGGGCGATTCATGAACCTAAGAGCCAATTTCAAAACTACCCGTGGCCGCGCGGCTTGCCATTCTGGATGCGAGGCCACGCCGATGCGGAAGCGGGCATACCTGTCTAGTCTGTCCCGACCGCTCCGGCGTGGCATTAGCGCCAAAAGAGCTTGCCGCCCAAAGGGTTGGGGCGGAGGCACGGCCTGCGCTCCCGACGCGGTTCACGCGGAGTTTTGAAACTGGCTCCTAAATAAAGCAGTTGCCGCAGTGTGCGGCGGACCTATTCTTATTTTGAGTTTGCAGCAGCCACAACAGTGTCACTCAAGATCAGACTTTTGATCCCGCAAGAAGTCTGATATTTCATGCCTCCAACCGTTATTGACGGCTCATGGGTGTGTTTGTAGTTCTCTTTGTTTTTGATAGGCATTGGTCAGGTCGCTCCAGAATTTTCCTTGTTTATGCAGCAGTCTAGTGGGTGTGAAGCGACAGGACTCATCCAGTTCACGGTCGGTTTTGCAGCTGGTCTCAGTCTGATATTTCAATGTGAAATCGAACAAGTGCTGGAGCAGGCTTGTCTGAACATCTCTGAATTGAGGGTTGTTCCATAGGTTTACGGTTTCTCCCGGATCGTCCAGATGGTTATACAGCTCTCCGCCTATTTGGGAATTATAGTAAACCAGCCGGAAATCGCGGGTTCTGATCGCCGATATTTTAAGCTCTTCGTTATCGATGCTCCATTCCCATTCACAGAACACCGCGTCCTTACTTTTGACTTTCGGTCCGAGCAGAGGAAGAACTGACTGCCCTTCCCGTCCCTGAGGCATCGGGATGTCGCATAATTCACACAGGGTTGGATAAAGATCGACTGACTCCACCAGTTCAGGGCATTTCATTCCCTTCGGGCTGCCCGGCCAGCTCAACAAAAAGGGGATTTTCTGGATTGAATCGTAGATGCCGAAATTTTTGTGGAAAAGGCCGTGTTCGCCGGCGAAATCACCGTGATCAGCGGTATAGAAAACAACGGTGTTCTCCAGCTCGCCTTGTTTTTCCAGCCTGTCCAGTACACGGCCGATTTCCATGTCGATACAAGTTATCAAGGCAAAATAGCTTGCCAGGCAGCGTTTCAGCCGTTCCGGGTTTGGGTCTGCGAGGGGATAACCGCAACCGTTTTCGAGAGATTTCTGCATAAATGTTGGCTTGCCGGCGAATTTGTTTTCGAAATAGTCTGCTGCGCTGTTCGGCAAGATGATATCGGCTGGATCGTAGAGGTTGAAATATTCCGGTGCCGGCGCGATGGGGGAGTGCGGCCGTTGAAAACTCATGTGGATGAAGAAGGGGCGTGTGACATCGCGTTCATCGAGGAACTTCAGGGTTTCGTCGCCTGTGAAACGCTCGATCGAGTGTTCATAGGGGAGCTGTGCAGGGGCGCTGCCGTCGAGAGTATAAAGCTGTCCCGGTTTCGGGTTACCCTCCTCATATAGATCGGTCAGTCCGAGCTTTTCCAAGTTTGCGAAATAATGGGTTGTCGTCGGGTCGTTCCTTTGTGCGTCACAGAGGTCTGTGTAACGGATTCGCTCGAATCCATCCTGGTCCCAGCGGCGGATCATGTGTGACTTGCCGAACAGTCCGGTTTGATATCCATATCTACGGAACAGTGATGCAAGGGTATCCGGGTTAGGATGTGGATATTCGGCATGGTTGTTTCCGAACATCCGGTGTGTATGCATATGCTGGCCTGTCATGAAACATATCCTGGAAGGTGAGCAAATCGGATTGTTTGCGAAAGCGTTGGTGAATTCGATGCCGTTTTGAGCGATCCGGTCAAGTCCGGGTGTCTTGACATTGGGGTGGCCGGCGTATCCGGCACAATTGGCATTGTGCTGGTCGCTCATCAGCCATAGGACATTCAGCCTTTTCCCCCTGTCAGAGCTTTTTTGTCTCATTGCAGAACCTTTTTGTTGCGGGTGATAAATCCGTTCATTGTCACTATGATGGCGATTAAGCCGAGGAAACAACAGAAGGGGAAAATATCATTCCGTTGCAGATGTGTCAAGCGTGGCCTCGCATCCAGAATGGCAGGCCGCGCGGCCACGGGCAGTTGTTGTGCTCAGAGCGAGTCGGAGATGAATCGAGCAATTTCCGGGGTATAGTGGACGGGGTACGGCTCGTATAGGACATCATTGTCCTGGTCGAATCTATAAGTTGTTCTCCATCCTGGTTTTTTTCTTATGAATGCATTGATGTCGATGAATTTGACGTTGTAGTCTTCGGCCATTCGTTTTATTCCGTGTGCGAGGAGGCTGTCTATTTCTGTCCTTCTGAGGGAGGGGAATGGGGATGCGACCTGTATTATCCTGATGTTTTTGTTTGTCCTTGCGGACTCGATCAGTGCTGCGATGGCTCTTTTTTGTGTACGTACCGGGAGGCCTAGGCTTACATCCCCTGCGGGGGGGATGATGAGGATTGTGTCGGCATTTGTTCTTGCTATCAGGGGGATGAGTCTTCCGATGCTCGAGAGCATTGCGGACTTGATCTGCGGGCGTTGCCACGGGACGAACTCGACGGATGTCTTCTTGGTTGCGAGGAGTATCTGGAGGGATTTTTCGAGTGAGTTTTGTCCGTGGCCGAAGTTGTCGGCGATGACGAGTATTCTTTTAGTCGACGATATGTCGCTGATGATTTTTTTTGGCAGGGACCATATGCGTTTTTCGGCGAGGGTCGGGCGGTGTAGAACAGGGATGACGCGGCAACCTTTGTTGTCCACCAGGCCGTCGAGGGAGTCTTGTATTCCGGCGCACCGGCGCACTGGAAGGAAGCGGATGTCATGCTGGCTGAAGATGACCGGCGGTATCATCAGGTACAAGGATATATCGATTCCATCCTTGAGCTCTTCGCCAATTATTGATATGTTGTGTTTGACTCTTGACGGTGGTGCGAAGCGTTCGTTGGATGACAGGTCTCTGCCCTTGAGGGTCATACATTCGGTTTCCTCGCTGATGAATGACACTTTTTTGCTGGTGGTGATTTTCAAGATGACTTTCCCGGGTTTAGGCAGCCCTGAGACGATCTCGTGGTCCATGTCGAGGATTTCGTCGTCGTAGATGAACGGCGGGGTCCAGAGTTTCAACTCGATTTCGGGGTAGAGTCTGGCTGATTCGGCGATTTGCTCCGGGATTTGGATCGGTATGTTTTCGAAGTTTCCCGACGCGGAGGACAGGGAGAGTATCTGATCGGAGTCCGGGACTCTAAGGAAGCTGCAATATCTGGATTTGGATATCGTGGTTTTGTCCGATAGCCAGACCGGGTCGCCGAAGGCATGTGGATCATCTATGCGGCAGATTATCCAGTCATATGGTTCTGATTCCTCCAGGACGAAATGCCCGTTGAGTTCGTATGATATGATTGGGACATTCTTGTCTGGGCGTGCTGAGCAACGGGTCATACTAACTGGCGTTGCGTTGGCGAAGTCCCTTTTCTCAATCTCATGGAAATTGTTTTCACCCGGCTTTTTCCATGCCGCCTTGGCAGAGACGTTTTCAGATTTTCTTCCGACGACATGCAGGGAAAAATCATATAGTCCCGGATCGAGATTTATGGTGGCGGCATGTTCCCAGGAGTCCCCTCGGTTACCCTTGCCGATCACCGAGAGCAACGGTTTGCCGTCGAGGTAGAGGATCGAGCTGTCGTTGGAGTTTATGGCGAACTCGTAAGCTCCTTTGGTGTCAATGAACAACTTCCCGTCGAATCTTGCCGCGAAATGTTCATTTTTTGGAATATTGCCTACCATGTTCTGGTCGAGGCTGACCCCTTTGGTGTCGTGGGATGCCGAATGATTCTCCGACCAGATTGACTTGTGATGCCCCTCTTCCAGTGTTTTGGGGTCCATGGTTTTCTCGATTTCCTCAATGCGTCCCTGCAGCTTTCTCTGCTGCTGCTCGATCTGGATTTTGTTCTTCTCGAGTTCCTGTTTCTCGTCGGGCTTCTTCTCGATGTCCCTCTTTACCTGCCACAACTTGTGGTTGACCTCCCTCAGGCTCTGATGAAGTTTTTGAAGTTCCAGCATGTTTTCCCGAGGCTCGTGGATGACCTGGACGAGCAGCTCCAATGCTTCCTTGGAAGCCACATATTTATTCTCGTTGAGGATTTTTAGTCTTCGCAGTTTGAAAGAGAGTTCCTTTTCTGGAATCTCGCCCAGGGTTTGAATGTCCCAGTTTTCCATTGGACGACTATGTGCGTAGCCGAAATAAATCTGGAATGTTTTGCCTTTTTCTTGTTGGTGCCCCAAAAAGATTCTTGATTTGTCCTTCGCCAGAGAATAGCTTGCCGGATTGCCTTCGGTGGTATAGACGGAGACCCCGTTGTCAAGCGGGTCGGGGAGTATCCTGTTGCGCAGATCAAGCATGAAAACCTGCCCGCTGGATTCGGAAGTGACATCCAGACGGTAAAGCGCGTCGTTGTCGAGCCATTCGGCGGCGACTGGATTCGAGTTCATAAACATAAGACAAGCGGCAGCTAGAAAGACTATGGTTTTCGAGCTAAAAGTGTCTGCTGCCCAAAGTGTTGGGGCGGAGGCACAACATGCGCTGCGGCTAAATGGCCAGCACAGACAGTTGATGTTATGCACCAGCCATATCGCAGCGCCGTCTGCCGCGCCTGCGCTCCCAACGCGGGGTTTTGAAACTGTCTCTTTCATGTTTTCAATCGGCCTTTATAACCTTTCCCGACAGTTTGCCGGAGCCCTGCCAGCGGATCTTGCATGCCAAATCGATCTTGAATGGTGGTATTGACAATTGCACCGGCTGGTCGAAATCTGAGAAGATGAGTCTATAATCGTTCTCCTCTCCGGTGAGCGTATCGAAGAAGCGTGCGGAATGAGTTCCCTTTTTGAGTCCGCTGAGCGAGATGGACAGATTTTCGTTCCACGGGAGGGATTCCTTGTCGGAAGGGTACTCCAGCATGTACGGATACTTGAAAATCCAGATATAAGTTTCCTCCTGGTTCCCGGTGAGGAGAGCCTGTATGTCATCGGCGGGCTTTGAGTCTCCGACGACGACGGCGGGTTTGCTGAAGGCGAACTTCTTGCCTCTGGGGTCTATTCCCTGCATGAAGGAGGCGAACCCGTAGAAGTGCTGGTAGTGCCCGACCTTATGGATGAAGTCATGCCACCAGAGGTATGGGGTCCCGGCCTGTTCGGTGAACAATGAAGCCCAAAGGCCTGCGTGGAGGTCGGCCTGGAGACGTGGATATGTGTTCCCGTGTGGAGATCCGCCGTATTCAGTTATCATCATCGGCTTGCCGAAGACCCTGAGTTTCTCGACGTGTGTGAGCATGTGGTCGATGAAATGAGTGTTGTTCCTGTAGGCGTCTCCGACGACATATTTGATCTCCTCGAGCTCGAAATATTTTCTGAACTCGAGGTTCTTGTTGTAGTCGCCGCAAGTGTGCGTGGTGATAAGATGCTTGCCCTGTAGGAGTTCGAGGAGGTGTCTTGCGGCCTTCTTGTGCCATTCGACTGTCGTCCCGCTCTCGTATATGCTCTTGTGGTCGTCCACGAGGTCTATCTCGCTCCACAGCTCCATTCCGAAAATATTCTTTACGGGGCCCCATCTTCCGGCAATGTAGCGGTTGCGGTTTTTGTAGTAGCGCCACGAAGTCTCGTCGGTGAAGAAATCTCTGCAGCGTTCGAGGTGTGCGCCGTCTGCCTTTGCGAACTGTGTGCGCTGGTTGTGTGGGGAGTTGTCCCATTCGGGATCCACTCTGGTGGCGAGCTTGCCGTGATTGTCAAGGACCAGATGGACATACATGCCGTTGTCGGCGGCGGTGTCGAGGACGTGGTCCAGCCTCCAGGCGTTTGCGAGGTTATATCTTCCCATCCCGTGGTAGTTGGTCCTTGCGCTGGTCCACTCGATTGCGAAGCACCATGCGGCCATCCATATCTCGACTGAGTTAATCCCGTTCTGTCCCATGGCATCGAGGTATTCGTCATAAGAGTAAGTGCCGACATCCGGCTGATATCCCAGCTTGAGCTGCTGTTCGCTGCGCAGATCCTTCACTGAATGCAGATTGAAGCCGATGGGATAAAAAAATTCCCCGTTGCAGAACTCGAAATACCTGTGGTCTTTATTTGATATCCTGACGAATCCCCTGTCTTCCGAAGGGGAGATGTTGATTTTCGACCATGGGGTTTTGATGGAGGTCCCGAACCCCGGGGTGTTGTCATCTACGCTCAATCTTATGCTGTAGGAGCCGATGATGTCGGGAGTGAACCGGTATGCCCAGTAGGGGGTGCCCACCGGGACGAGCATCTCCTCGTTGAAGCGCCTTTTCCTCTGGTAGTCCTGTGTGAAGAATGCGGGCCAGCTGAGGGTTTCGCCGTTTGGAGATCGAGCCTCGATGTCCACCTTGATCTCTTCTGCATCGAAGGGATTGAAGTATTCTCTGGAAAGATCGAACCTGCCGCGGACCGTCTGATAAAGCACAGCCTCGGAGGGCTTCTCCCAATTGTAGACTGTCAACTTGGGTATGGGTCTGGTGCCAAGGCGCTTGAGATTCCTGCAATGGAAGGTCATCTCCTCGGAGGACTTGCTGAAGACGTTGATGCCTGCGGAATGTATTGTTACGGCGTTGAGCGAGCTCCATGACGCCATGTGCCCGACTGGTGTCAATTCTTTTGCCGCCCCGGCGAGACCGACGCTCAATGTCTGCCATTTCCCCGGCATGAGGTGATAAACCTTCTGGCTTTGGAACCAGTGCCCGTCCTTGTCTTTGACGAAGATCACTGCCTTTACCTCGTCGTCCGACTTGCCTTCGTGCTTGACATCAATTGACAGGATGGCCGGGGTGAAGTCTTCCCTTGCTGGCCGCATGGTCTTGCGGTCTCTTTCCATGAAAATCAGTCCGGCGCCGGGAAATGCGATCTTCGCAGAAACGATGCCTTTGTCGTCTTCCTCCGCCGCCTCGGCTGCGCAGTCGCCGACGGAATAAAACCAGCAGCCCTGGAATTCGGACGCATGGGAGCCCGCCGACAATAGCAGCAGCACCAGCAATATCCTTGACAAAATGTCTCTCATACATCAAAACCGAGCTTGTTTCCCGTGCATATCCGGTAAACCTCGTACGTGTGTGGTCAATGCTGGACAGTCTTCGAGTATCTCAGCCTTCGACCCCGACGTGGTTGACAGAATATGTATCTTATCCGCGGGGGGCGGCAGGGCTGGAACCAACACAAACGCCCGTTAACCACGAATCTACCACCGTTGGCTACATTCAAGAGCGAAGTGCAACTTCATGTAGTTGATTAACATTGTCAATTGGTATATCTTTATTAATTGACAAAAATTAATC
>JAFGFR010000228.1 GCA_016930955.1 Victivallales bacterium
GATTAATTTTTGTCAATTAATAAAGATATACCAATTGACAATGTTAATCAACTACATGAAGTTGCACTTCGCTCTTGAATGTAGCACCCGTGGTGAAAACACAAAATAACTATCAGTTCTTGTTTGCCGTAATCCTGCGGTAGTAATAAGGATTCAAGGTATTTGTTGAGGATGCTTTGTACCACAAGTACAGGGCGGCCTGGAGTCAGACGAGAAAGGATTGAAATGACGGCTGAAACGCATTCACAACTGGCGAATCCGCCCTTCGGCGTGGAGTGGAAGCAACAGCAAAAATACATCGAGCAGGAACGCGACACGCTGGGTTACGAAGGCCGCTTCGGAGCCGGACTGCCCCGCATCAATGACGGGGCGCTCCTTTTTCTGCAACACATGCTCGACAAGCGCCGTGCTCCACAGGACGGCGGCAGCCGGATCGGCAAGGACCGCAAGGCGTTTCTTACTGAATTGAAGTCCGTTGATCGCGAGCTAGGCATCCATCTGAACGTATCAGAACTCGAAGGCGAGATCATGGAGATGCTGGCGGAGGTGGCGAGATGAAGCCGGTCTTCACGATCACAAACAAGGTTGCTGATCGGCTAAGGCAAATTGATCAGGCACGCGGATTCCTCGCGGCTGCGAAGCTATCCGAGGACTGGATCGCGGAAATGAGCCGGAAGGCGCTTATCCGTGAAGCGCACGCTACCACGCACATTGAAGGCAGTCAGCTTTCGCTTGAACAGGCAGAAAATCTCTTTGCGGGAAAGCAAGCGCCCGGTGCCGATCCAGATGACGTGCGCGAGCTGCTGAACTATCGCAAGGCATTTGATTTAGTGGCCGACTACGTTGCAGGACAGGAGCCGATCACGGAGGGGCTGATACGCGATATCCACAAGCGGCTTGTCGAAGGCGTCCGAGGCGGCAGCGCCGAACCCGGCACGTACCGCAAGGTACAGAACTATGTCTCACAAACCGGGAAGGCGGTCTATACCCCGCCACCCGCGCACGATGTGCCGATCCTCATGCGCGAAATGGTCGAATGGTTCAACACCGAGACCGACACACATCCGGTGCTGGTAAGCGGCATTGCGCAGTTTCAACTGGTTCACATCCATCCGTTCATAGATGGCAACGGGCGCACCTCGCGGCTGCTCTCGACGCTCTGTCTTTATCGCACGGGCTACGATTTTAAGCACCTGTTCACGATCAGCGAGTATTATGACCGTGATCGTCTCGCGTTCTACAAAGCCATCCAGGGGGTTCGCGACAGCGGCATGGACATGACTGGCTGGCTGGAATTCTATACGGACGGACTCTCAACCCAGATGCAGGAGGTTACTGATAAGGGAACACGCATCATCAAGCGCGACCTACTGGTGCAGAAGCACGGTTTGAACGAGCGGCAAGCCGCCGCACTGGGCAGGATTCTTGACTTTGATTCTTTGACCGTCCGAGAACTCGAAGAGAAGTTCCCCAATGTGAACCGCCGTACCCTGCAACGTGACATGCGGGGTCTTGTCGAGATCGGGCTGGTCTCTTCCGAAGGAGCCACCAACAAGCTCTATTACAGATTTAAGGAAAAGACCTTGTGAACTTGCGACATACTTGCGACACAACTCGCGACACAGATTGTTGCCGTACGTGCTAACCTGCTATTTGAGAGCAGGATACATACGTTATGTTTTGAGATTGAATCGCGACAAACGTTCCATTCCGAGCCTGCTTTCTATTTAGACGCCGTGCCGTTCTCCGACGCAAAATGCTCGCAAAACGTTGGAAATCAACAGATTGCATATTTAGACGCAAAACCTGAACAAGCAGAGAACCCATCATGACCGCCATATTGAGTCCCTTGCGTCCCTTAAGTCGCTCCCAAACCATCTCCCAAGGTTGGAAACCCTATCCCGCCTACACACCTTCCGGCGTCGAAGGGCTGGGTGATGTGCCAGAGCTGATGGATGTACTTTACGCCTCCGTGGCAACCGGCAAACCCGTCAAGGTCGCACGCCCGAATTGAAGATCCTCCGAGGGGAGGGCGTTTAGTGGAAAAATCTCACGTTTCAAGAGAATAAATTAACAACAAGTTGCACTTGAAACTTGAAAACAGGTGAAAACAATATGTTTAGCTCTAGCGAATTGGAAAAAAGTTCAACTGTTGCATTTTTTGCAACAGTTCAGAATGAGATTCGATTTCCACGAGTACCGCCGGATGGAGCAGTTCATTGGGACGGTGGCAGATGTCGCGGCGGCCGATCAACTTCGGCGCGCGATCAAGGGCAAAGGGGCATTCCGTTATCTCAAGGACACCGCCGATCGCCTGAAACTGCTCGATGAATGGTATGAGTACCGGGAAAATGCCATGAGGGACTTTGTCCTTGACTGGGCAAAGGCTCATCAACTTGTTGTCATGGATGACACGATTGGGCGTGATTTTGATGCACGGTAAGCTTGATGAGTGTTTGCTACGAATTTTTTAATGTCGAATGATTTTCTGATGTTTTCTGCGGCTTGGCGAGAGAGTCTGGCGAGTCTTCCGGGGTTCCCGAGCAGGGATGCGAGGGTTTTGAAGAGAATCTCGGGGGTGTTTGGCGAATAGGTTTCCCCGCCGCGGGTTATATTGATTATTTCTGCGAATCCACCTTCTTTGGGCTGGACGACCGGTACACCGATAGCCATGGCCTCGAGCAGGTATGTGCCGAAAGCCTCGCCGCCGGGAACCGGGACTGAAAGTACA
The DNA here is from genome assembly GCA_016930955.1 of Victivallales bacterium. Taxonomy (GTDB): domain Bacteria; phylum Verrucomicrobiota; class Lentisphaeria; order Victivallales; family JAADHT01; genus JAFGFR01. The sequence continues at coordinate 2,732 of JAFGFR010000228.1, forward strand.
GAAAGTCTGCGCAGCATGTCCAGACGGGAGTCTTTGTCGAATTCCTTGAATAGAACAAAGTCCTTGCGGAAACCCGCCTTTGAGATTTTTCTTTCGCACTCGCGGAAGAAGCTGAGGTTGTCCCTTGTCAAACCTCCTGAGGCGTACAGCTTGATGTCTTTGAACTCCTCGCGTTGCTTGAGCATGAGGAATGCGTCAACAAGTATTCCGAATCCGAGTGATGGGGAAATCCTTGACAGGAAGCCCACTGCGGGCACATCCGGTGTCACGGCGCGCATCGGGTACTGATCTGTATTGATGCCGATATGGACTATTTTTACAGTGCCATCGGGAAGATTCAGGAGTTTCTCCATTTTTGCAGCGTAATAAGCCGATACGGCGATGAATGTGTCCACGTGTTTTGCTTTTTGAGCGATGGCATGCCATATTTTTTGTGAGAATATCTTGTCCATGGAGTCAATCCACTGGTGTTCATCCTGGAGCGAGCATACGATTGGGACGGCCAAGTGTTTTTTCAGGTATTCCGCGGTGCCGAGAAGCAAGGCGTTGGATATGTGAACGATATCCGGCTTTTCCATGGCGAGCCACAGAGCGAGCCGCTCGTTCTCCGCGGCGAAGCTGCCTCCTGCTCCATCGAGCATATCGAGGGTGAGATTCTCGAGCCCCGCCGCACGGGTGGACGAGGACAGTTTTGCCGCCATATCGAGGACTGGCCGGGAGTCCAGGATTCGCCGCATAAAAGACGGCATTCTTTGGAGGGCGGGCCAGCGGTGGCTCAAGTACAGGCTCACTGCACCGAAAAACACCTGGGATTTGCGCGGGCCGCATTCCTCGGAGTCGGAGAACATAGGCAGATACATCGGCACCAGCACGACATCATGCCCTTCATCTTTCATCCCGGAGGCCAGTATGTTGTCCCTCAGGCAGTTCTGGCAGTAGAAGCCCCCTCCCGAGCCGGGAATGATGTAGGCGATCTTCATCCGCGCCGCCTCTTACCTCCACCTTTCCCGCGCTTAACCAGACCCGGCACCTCGTCGAGGCATATTGTCTTGAACCCCAAGGCGAATGCGGGTGATTTGGCATCCAAGGAGAAGTCCCCGTTCAGCGGGTCCTTGAAAAGCGGGTCTGCTACGATCGAGCCGAGGTCGTTGAGCTTTCGCCATGCCCGCCATCCAATTTTTTTCCCGGAGTGCTTGCCGGTGGTCCCGCCTACCTTGTTGCGTGCCGCGACAAGGTTGCCCGAGGTGTCCCACAAGATATTCATGTGCGCATCGAAGGCACCCTCGCCGAAAACATCCCAGCCATATCCTCCCTCATAGATAAAATGGCTGTCGGCGACAATAATGTTGCGGTAGAGTATGAAGCTCTCATGCTCCTCCTTGCGCCCCAGCGCCACAATCCCACCCCGCCCGAAGGCGAAGATGTTGTTCCTGACTATGTTCTCACGCCCATAATGCTGATGGAATACCGCACAGTTCGTGTTGTAGCAAACATTGTCCTCTATAAGCACATGGCTCGTGCCCTCGTCGGGATAGATGGCCCAGCCGCCATAGGTCGCGGAGCTGATGTCGTGTATTACATTCCCCCTGATCTCGGTCCCCGGCTGCGCCCCGAGAGTGTAGATGCCTCCCATGTCGGAGAGCAGCCCTTGACCGACATCGTGGATATGGTTGGAGGAGATGAGATTCTCCCGCGTGACGCTCTCACGGTAGCCCCAGACCCAGCCGACGCTGATACCGGTGTAGTACAAGTCGTGGATATGGTTGCAACTTATCACGTTCTGGAAGGTTCTTCTGGCGAGGATGCCCACCCCGGCATGGAAAACTTTCCCGAGCTGGTGGATGTGGTTTCCGGTAATCCTGTTGATACCTGTCCGCGAATGGTCTGGCTCGTCCAGATCGCCTCCGTTGAGCTTTATCCCCCCGGCACCGGTGTCGAATATCTCGTTGTCCAACAATCGAATGCCCGTGCAGCCTCTCTCGAGCTCCACGGCATACCACCCGAGGTGCTCGAACCGGCAGGACTTGAATGAGCAGTTTCTGCAGCTTTCCAGGCGCACGGCTCCGGGAATTGCCGCCGCGGCCTGCGGCCCACTGGCAAGTCCCATGGTTTCCGGGCTCTCGTGATGCGTCGCCCCGGAACACAGAAACGACTCGGGGACACCATGCGTGGCAGGCTGCGACCACTCCGAGTGCCTGAACACAATATTCTCGAAACTGACCAGCTCGACCGATTTGCCGCCGCATGGGTCGCCCTTCATGTGGAGCAGCATGTGCAGGCGCGGGGCATGGATGTCTGCGGCATTCAGCGTCTCCCCGTCCAGTGGCAGATACCAGCATTTTCCCCCCGAGCGGTCAAGATACCAGTCGCCGGGATCAGAAAGACCCTCGAAAACATTGTCAATGTAGTATGGCGCACATTGGTTTCCCCAGTCCTGGATCAGCGGTGCCCGAGAGACGCGTGTGCTTGTTACAATCCCGCTGACGGGGTCGAAGCCCGATACAGGCATCCTCTCCTCTATCCAGTAGTGCAGGGCAACCACCTCCACGTCCGTGAGGTTGCGGAATTCGCAGAAATCCCCCTTTTGGGCACGGAAGTGGTTTCTTCCCGGCCGCCCCCATCCAAGCTGTTCGCCGGAAACATATCCGGTTGCCTCCCCGATGCGGAAGAGCCCCTCCTTTGGCAGCCTGGCGCGTCTCGCACGCCTGCCGTTGACAAAAAGCTGTTTGAAATACCATTCTCCATCCCTTGTTTCGGGTATGTCGCAAACCCATGCCCGTCTGCCCCCATGCTCGGTCTCCCGCCACCCTTCGATATGCGAGCCGCCGTCAAACACGACCTCTCCGAGGGACTTGGCACGGAACACCACCGGTATGCCGGGGCTGCCATCTATCTTGACCGTGGCGGGAAGATGATAGACACCGGGATGAATGGTCACTGTGACAGCAGACAGGGTCGAGGCTATGTGGTCCCACGGGGGCGAATCTCTTATTCCCGGCCGGTTAAGCCGGGATATTGCATCCACTGCTCCACCGACTGTGGCCAAAGGCCCGTCCTTCCCGCCGGGCAGCGGCTCGGGATACCTACCGCTCCACTTGTCGTCGCCTTCCAGTGAGATGTGAAGATCCATTTCCACTCCAATTTTCAATTTCTGGTGAACTCGCCGCCGAATCCCATCAGGGCACTATCTTACCGGCAGACCAAACTCGCTCGCGTCAATATCCTCGTTCTCCTTGACCGAATCCAGCGTGTTGATGAATTCCAGCCCGCCGTGCAACATCCTTGTCCTCACCGGGACATGCCTGCCATTTATCTTGTCGTACTGCTCGAATATCGTCACAATGCTGGTCGGGCCTTCCGGGGAGTCCATAGTCATCTCTATGCGTGAAACAAGGAAGCTGCCCTTGTCCACGAAGAACTTCCATTCCCCCAGGTCTGCCGCGGACTTCGGCTTGCCTGAAAGCACAACATGCTCCTTCCCGTCAAGAATAAAGCCGTCGTCCATGATTGAGAGGTCGTCGAAAATCTCCAGCATGGAAACCGAAGGGGTCTTTGCCAGCAGCTCGAACTTCATCAGCTCGAGCTCTGCGTCCCTGAGCTCCCGGAGCCCCTCCATCGGGGAAAACTCCCAGGCCTGCCCGCCTGAGAAAACTCTGGTCACAGTCCCATACCCCTCGATTTCACTCTCGTTTCGGGTCTTGTCTGGATAACTGTCCTTCACAGTGGTCTTGATCTCAAGCCCCAAAGAGGGTGCGATAGTGTTGTATACCGTGACCATGGTCTTTACCTTGAGCCTGCTCCCGGAAGGGTCGACGGCGGCCTCCATTTTCCCCACAACATCCTCGACGGTCAGAATATCCCCCCGAAGAAGGTTCGGGATGGACAGGACAAAAATCGATAAAGTTACCGCAAGCAGCGCCGTGATGGGAGATTTCTGGCTCATGAGAGTAAAGTTTGCCCTAGGATTTCACGC
>JAFGFR010000229.1 GCA_016930955.1 Victivallales bacterium
AGCGGTCGGGGCAGACCATACAGGTATGCCCGCTCCCGCATCGGCGTGGCCTCGCATCCAAAATAGCAGGCCGCGCGGCCACGGGTACTTTTGAAATTGGCTCTCCAGATAGTTTCTGGTATGCCTTTGCGGCTTGGCAACCACCTGGGCGAAAGGCTTGGTCCACATGCACCCGATGCTGCCCCATGCCACGGTCATCATGTTGCAGTCGTCCATGGTGCCGGCGGTCAGCAGCAGCCACTTGTTCATCCACAAGTCCACTGCGGCGCAAGAAAAATCCTCGATCTTCAACTTTCTCATGCTTACCTCCTTCTTTGAACTACAGAATCTGACACAATCATTGCCGTCACTAATATGCGACCTTGTCTGTCTTGGCTTCCCAAAGTTCGAAGGCCTCGAGGGCATCCTCTCTGCCGGTCCTCTTGATTTTGAAAGACGCTTTCTCCCCTGGGTCCTGGAGCATTTTGTAGAGCAGGCTGTCGTCAAAACCTATCCGCTCGGCATCCGAACGGGTGCAGCCGAAGTAAAGAACGGGGATGCGTGCCCAGTGGACCGCCGAAAAACACATCGGGCAAGGCTCGCAACTGGAGTATATCTGGCAATCCTCCAGCGAAAACCTGCCGAGCGTCGCGCATGCGCCCCTTATGGCAAGGATTTCCGCATGCGCCGTCGGGTCGTTAAGTCTTATGACCATGTTGTGCGCCTTTGACACGACCTCGCCGTCACGCACAATCACCGCGCCGAAGGGTCCGCCGTCCCCGGCGAGAACACCTCTGACCGCCTCAGCCACGGCCTCTTTCATGAATTCCTTTTTTCCTTTGTCAGCCAAATCAACTCCTGCCCGATAAGCCATTACTGCGTCAAGATAAAGAACACCAGACGGAAAATAGCGCGGTATAACAGACCTTTCAACCCAGAAAGAGCCCGGAATCCGACAAGAGGCATGTGGCCGGACCCTGATGGCCGTAAGTGGGCTGGGGTCGTCCTGCCCCCGGCGTCTCCCGTGGTTCCAGCCTGTCCGCCTCGGGCGGATCCCGACCCTGTCAATTCAAGTCAAAGGAGCCAATTTCAAAACTCCCCGTGGCTGCCGGGTCTGCCATTTACGATGCGAGGCCACGCCGGGGCGGCGGGAAATTGATATTCCGGTGGTTTTCTTGTTTCCCCCGCTTGATTTTAATTTTCTTGCCTTTAGGATATTGACGGGCCGATTCCAAGACTCCGCGCGGCTGAGTGGAGTCTTGGAATCGGCTCGGGTGTTTGCCTTGACGGGACTGCTGATGGCTTTAGGCAGAGGGCAAGGTTTGGTGATTAGAGCCAGTTGGAGCATGGATATGTTTGAAAGTTTGTTGGAGGCGCTAGCCGTTTTTTTTGTTGTGATCGGTCCGGTGGACAACTGTGCGGCCTTCGCGTCGTTCACCAAGAACCATGCTCCTCGGGAGAGGCGGCGTATGGCGCTGAAGGCGATTCTGGTGTCAAGCGGGGTGTTGTTTGCCTTTGCATTTCTCGGGGATGACGTGCTTGGCAAGATGGGGGTGAGCTTGTCCTCGCTGGAGATTGCGGGGGGGATACTGTTGTTGCTGCTGTCCATCCAGATGGTTATGGGCAAGGATTCGAGGCCAGTGGAGACGGAGGGGAACGTTGACGTGTCGGTATTCCCGATGGCGATGCCGTTGATTGCGGGGCCTGATGCCATAGTGGCGGTGGTGTTGCTGGTCAGCCGGGCCAAGCCGAGCCTGGCCTTGGAGGGCGGGGTGATGGCTGTCTTGGCTCTGGTTCTTCTGATCACCTATCTGGCGATGCTGGGCGCTGCCTGGATCAGCCGTCTGATAGGTCGCCAGGGGTTGGACATCGCCTCCCGTCTGCTGGGGATTTTGCTGACGGCTTTGGCGGTGGAGTTCATCGTTGACGGCCTGGCCAAGTCCACGCTATTCGTGAAGGGCGGGTAATGCGCGAACGCCTGGCATCAGCGGCGGTACTCCGTCCGCCCCCATATTCGTTCCGCCACCCTGCGGGGGCTCAACCTCTTCTCCGTTACCCATTTCCACGGGCTTACGCCCGAGGCTACAAACATGTCATCCCCTGCGGAGATTCATCTTGCTGTAGGGGAACATCGAGTTCCCGACGATGACAAGGACTGAAAATCCCCGGACAACCGGGGAGACTTTTATTCTTTGTCTGGTTGGGCGGATGCTCTTTGAAATTTGAATCAAAAGATCAGGCTGTAAAAACTGCGGAATTCGCAAACTGGGGATATTGTAGAAAATGTGATGCAGGGATTTTTTTTGTTTTTGCAGTTGACATTTGCATGTGGTGGTGTAAATTTCGTTGGTTTCAGCATAATGGAACGCGGTTAGAATCCGCGGCGGACCCACCGCTGTGACCGGGGATTGAATGGGTTGCTCCTGCGGATTTTGCAGGGGGTCACTGAGACAGATCGCGCATGCGGTACTGTATCGGGAAGGCCGACTCACGAGAGACGATCCGGGAGCCAGAAGACCTGCTGGGACTGAAAAAAGGGATCTGATGGAAAAGGATTCCGGAAAAGGCAATGCGTCTTGCCTTTTCCGGAGTCCTTTTTTTTTATGTTTTTTGAACTTCAATGAGAGGAGCAGGAGATGAGAAGGAAAAGTGGAAAGGTGATCGTGGCCAGGAAGAAATGCAGCGCGAAGGGCACCGGGCTCTCGCACTACATCATGGTCAAAGAGTAAACCCAGCGGGAAATGAATAATTTCAACACCGGGGAGAACCCGCGGCTCGTCCCGCTGGACATCTCCCACAGGGACTATTGCGCCCTGATCGAGCCGGGTTCTGCGTTTTGGGCGTTGGTCCGCAAAGATGAGCTTGCCGGGCAGCTTTTCAGAAGGAAGCTGCTCAGCTCGCTTTCCGCCAAAATTGAAGACTATCGCAGGGAGATGAGGGAGCTTCGGTTCGGCCTCAAGCCCTCGGCGGTCTACTTCAATCCGACGGACAGATGTAACCTCAACTGCAAATACTGCTACATTCCTGAGAAGATGAGGAAGGATGGCAGACAGATGGGCGCAAAGCGCATGGAGGCTGCCTTCGAGAGGCTCAGAGGGTATTTTGGCGCCAGCCTCCCTGAGGGGAGGAAGGCGCAGGTGGTCTTCCACGGCGCTGAGCCGACGGTCAACAAGAGTGCGATGTTCAATATTATCAGGAAGTTTAGCGCGGACTTCATATTTGGCATCCAGACTAACGGAACATTGCTCGATGATGACGACATAAGGTTCATCAAGGACAGCGGTGTGATGATAGGGCTTTCTGTTGACGGGCCTTCAGCTGAGGTCTCCGACAATACCCGACGCAAATGGAACGGGGATGGCACTTTCGGCATGGTTGAAAGGACTCTCGCGAAATTCGCAGGCTACGATGGATTGAGCGTGATATGCACTGTCTCGTCCCTGAACATGGGAAGTCTCCCCGCCACAGTCGGCTACTTTCACAAGAGGGGCATCGGCACTTGTCTGCTCAACCCGTTACGCTGCACTCAGCCTGGCTCAAGGGAAATCAAGCCGGGGGACAAGGATATGGCTGGTCATTTTATCAGGGCGCTCGACAAAAGCAGACAGCTCTATAAGAAGACTGGAAGGAAAATCGTTGTTGCGAACTTCGCGAACATACTTCTTTCGATTTTGGCGCCTTCGGGAAGGAAACTGATGTGTGACATCTCTCCTTGCGGCGGCGGGAGATGTTTTTTTGCCGTGGCCGCGTCGGGCGATGTATTCCCATGCAGCGAATTCATCGGATTACCTGACTTCAAGGGCGGCAACATCTTCAAGGATGCCATCCCGGAGATCCTCGAATCTCCGCCATTCAGGGCGATGACCACCAGGGTTGCCGAGAATATCGAGTTCTGCCGCGACTGCGCGATACGCAACTTCTGTGGTGCTCCTTGTCCGGCGGAGGCGTATACTATGAACGGCAGCCTTTGTGCCAGAGGGGCCTTTTGCGAGCTCTACGAGGGGCAGGTCCGCTATGCCTTCAGGCAGATAGCAGCGGGTGTCCACGGGGATTTTCTTCCCGACAACTGGGACAGTGACATGAGCGACAACGGGATCCTGGCTTTGACGTAGGCACCTAAAATAATTTGAAATTTATTATCTATCGAGCCTTTTCGGGCTTGTTTTTTTTGCTTTTATAGATAATATTGTATTGTTTTTAA